>DATFMH010000062.1:0-10435 GCA_035267045.1 Balneolales bacterium | reverse complement strand
TGATTTGCTCTTGTGCCTTTCGAAAGACGCTTACATTAAACATGGCGTCGAATTGGCCCCTAATGGTATCCGCGTTGTTGAAAAACGTGTAACGGAGGAAACAGATGTTAATAATGCGCTGCTGCTCCCAATACAGGAATTAGCACATGAAGTTGGTGATATCATCGTAGCCAATGTCGTTGCACTCGGCGCACTTGTATCACTAACGAAAATCGTTACCAATGAAAGTATCGAGAAAGCCATCGTTGAACGGGTCAAGCCTCGATATATCAGCTTGAATATGAAAGCTTTTGAAGCCGGATATGAGCTGGGCTCCAAATATTCGGAGAATTATTCGTATTAAAAAGTTAATAATTTCATAACACAACGTTGAAATCAAATACACTCGTGAATCACTGTATTTACGAGTGTATTTTTTTAGATTATCTTGAAATTGAAGCTTAATACTATCACATGAATTGGAAAATACATCCGGTTTCCAAAATACTATTCGTTATCGGTATTATCCTCATTGTGACAGGATTTTTATGGCCATGGATACGTGAAATCGGATTATTTCACCTTCCCGGGGATATTGTGATCAGTCGAAATAATTTTCACATCTACCTGCCAATAGCCACTTCTATTCTACTCAGCGTTGTGATATCGGGTATCTTTTGGTTTATCAATAGAATACGAAGATAATACAAATGACAATTTCAAATTATCTTAATAGTTTGATTTATAAATGATAGAACCCTTTAGATGAAATATTCTAAGCTTTATCCAACTTTAAGACAACTATTCGATCAAAACTCGGATGAAATTCACATTCCGGGAAGTAATATAAAAATAGTAAACCGTTCATTTATATCTGAGCAAAGCAACATTCTACCCGGCGCTTTAGATTATGTTTGTAAAAGACATAATCGTTTATTTCATGAGGACTACAAACCATTCCAGTCAGATAGCAACGAGACCAAATTTCGTACAAGGCTTCACACTGCCGATAGTGAACTGCAATGCAACAGTAGATTTCGTTATTCCATATTTGTGCCCGGTGACCAGGACAAATCTAATGGTGCGATTCTTTTGTTTCATGGACTGAATGAGAGACAATGGGATAAATATTTACCGTGGGCATATCGACTGGCAGAATTAACGGATAAAGCTGTAATCTTATTCCCAATTGCTTTTCATATGAACCGGGCTCCCCTTGAATGGGGAAATCCACGACTTATGATGGAAGTTTCAACTCAACGACGTAAACAATATCCTGCTGCAGCTAAATCATCATTTGCTAATGCTGCGATTAGTACCCGTATCCAAATGGTCCCACAACGATTCTTTTGGTCTGGCCGGCAAACGTATTCCGATATTAAGCAGTTAGTTACCCAAATCAGAAATAATGAACATCCAAATATCTCTTTTGATTCCTCTATCGATTTCTTTGCATACTCCATTGGTGCATTTCTTAGTGAAATTCTTATCATGACGGATAATGAAGGTACTTTTGGCCAATCCCGGCTATTCATATTTTGCGGCGGACCAACACTCGACCGGATGTATCCTGTGTCACGTTATATTCTCGATAGTGAGGCTAATATTGCACTTTACGCTTTTTTTATCGAACACCTGGATAATGAATGCCGGATGAACGATCGATTAAATCATTACTTTAATGAGGATCACAGGTCAGGAACTATTTTTCGATCTATGCTAAGCTTACATCGTAATCGAAATACACGAGAAGAACGTTTAAAACAGATTGGATCCCGAATCAGAGCCATAGCACTTCGTAAAGATGAGATTATTCCACCCGTAGAAGTGCTCAATACCTTAAAAGGGGATTTCCGGGATCTTCCGGCAGATGTACAACTACTCGATTTTCCATTCGATTATACTCATGTTGATCCTTTTCCACTGCAAAAAAATAACATTAGAGACGTTGATAACGCCTTTGATCAAATCTTTCAGTCGGCCGCTGAACATTTAAATACCTGAAATTTTTACTTTTATTCATGTATGTAATGAACATTTAGTTAAAGAGGGAGCTAATGTCAATTATTACCGACATCAAAAACAAAATCCCTAAATCGTTTTCTCAATCGACTTTGGAAGCTGTTTTTACGTGTAATGACATGTAGCTGCCGTTCGAGATTTACCTCCGGCACTTTCAATTCTATCAGGCTGCCACGTTCTAATTCTTGTGAAACGGTATATAATGAAAGGCACCCAAGCCCAAGGCTTGCTTTAACAGCTTGTTTTACGGCCTCGGTGTGACCAAAAGTCAGAAATGTATTGATTCGCTCCACAAATGGCTGTAATGCTTTTTCAAAAACTTCCCGCGTACCCGATCCGTGCTCACGCATAATCCACTTCATTTGATTAAGTTCCCTTATAGTTAATTGCCTTTTTTTTGATTTGAAATAATCCGGAGACGCGATAATGGTTAGCTGATCTTGTAACCATGATTGTGAAATAATATTTTCATAATGAATGGGCCCCTCCACAAATCCCAGATCCAATGAATAATCCAAAAGACGTTTTTCAACATAATCAGTATTCCCTATTTCCAGGCTAATGACTACATCCGGATATTCCCGGGCAAAACGCCCAATTATCTCCGGCAGTAAATAGATGCCTATTGTTGAACTGGCACCTATCTTCAGTTCACCACTCAACAAATCACTCTCATCAGAAAAAAGCGCCAACATATCCTCCAAATGGTTCGTTAGCTTGTTGGCTTCCTGTTGTAACAGGCGTCCCCGATCATTCAACCTGAGATTTCGGCCTGCCCGTTCAAATAATGGCCCACTCAACTGTTTTTCAAGCTCCGATAATGCCATACTCACGGCCGATTGGCTTAAGTTTATCTCCTCAGCAGCCTTCGTTACATGTTCATTTCGGGCAACGGCGAGAAATATATTCAATTGGTTTAAGGTAATCATAATTCCAAAATTGAGTCCATTCATCAATTAAACTGATTATTTATATAAATATATTCGTTTGTTCTGATATATGGTAATCAAGTATACTTCTATATAAACATTTATGGAGGTACTGACACTTTAATAAAGGCAATATTCAATATGAGGAAGATTATACACTTGATCCCTTTTAATACTTTACAGTATTTCATATTGATTGGATTACTTCTTTCCGGTTTTATGTCCTGTCAGAACAAAACCCGTTCACTAAAGGCCACTTCCCCCGGGATAAATTACTTTGCTTCCGGCCGGTTTGATTCAGATACCATACCACATGATCAAAAAGGTGATTTTATTCGGTATGGATATCAGTTAATTACGCACACATCTTCAATTATCGGACCGAATGTAAAAAATATGAAGATGCGATTTTCCGGTAATAATCTTGCTTGTGTCAATTGTCACCTGGAATCCGGCCAAAAGAAATTTTCAGCGCCTTTCGTAGGTGTAACCGGACGTTTTCCCCAATTTCGTAAAAGAGCCAATACCCTTGCTACTATTGAAGAACGTATAAATGGATGCATGCAGCGAAGTATGAATGGAAGGAAGCTCCCGGCCGACAGTAAAGAGATGATCGCTATTGTCGCTTATATGCAATGGTTGAGCCGGGATGTCCCATCCGGACAAAAAATACAAGGATCCGGCTTTTTGAAAATTACCCCACCGGACAGAAAAGCGGATCTTAACCATGGGAAGCAAATTTTCCTAAACAAATGTTTATCCTGCCATGGTAAAAACGGACAAGGTAAAATGACAGATTCCGGGGATCCCTCCAAAGGGTATGTTTTCCCGCCACTATGGGGACCCGACAGCTTTAATCAAGGTGCCGGTATGCATCGTGTTTTAAAGGCGGCTTCTTTTATCAAAGGAAATATGCCTTTCGGTACCACGTATCAACAGCCGCAGTTGACGGATGCGGAAGCCTATGATGTTGCCGCTTATATTAATTCCAAAACCCGGCCTGACAAAAAGGGTAAAAAGAATGATTATCCTGATCTTTCCCTGAAGCCCGTTGACTGTCCGTATCCACCCTATGCCGATCATTTTTCACAGGAACAACACCAATTTGGACCGTTTCAACCCATTACCAACGCCAGGAGACATCATTAACTCTATTGATCATTCATTATGATACAAAAACATACATTTCCCGCATTTATTATTGCTTTTTTGGTATGTGTTTTTTTAACACCACTGCCATCATCAGCTCAAAATAATGAAGGTGTCCATATTTCACCGCCATGGACCCGGCCACCACAAAATGGCAAATATTTCACGATTGATGGCATTGATAATGTTCCTGACCTGCATGGGGATATTACAAATCCACAACTCAATATCTTTTTTGCCGGCAATCAGTTTATGGTTGTGAACGATTTAATTAATGCTTTTAAAAAGGCCTATCCACAATATAAACGGGTATATGCCGAAACCCTCCCACCCGGTATCCTTGCCCAGCAAATTGAGCAGGGAGCATTAATAATGGGAAATGTGAGGATTTCGGTTAAACCGGATATTTACACCGCTGGCAAAGGTCGAATACACTCCATGCAGCAACAGAAACATTGGTTCTCTCACATGGAAGATTATGCCCGAAACAGGTTAGCTTTAATGGTATACAAAAACAATCCTGAAGCCATTAATTCCCTGCGGGATTTAGCTAAAGATAAAATCAGAATCACCATGCCTAACCCGGAATGGGAAGGCATCGCCAGGCATATTGAGAAAGCCTATGTAAAAGCCGGCGGACAACAATTGCTCCATCAGATAATGGTAGTTAAGCAAAAGAACGGAACTACGTATCTCACCCGTATTCATCATCGACAAAGCCCTATCAGAATCATGAAAAAAGAATCGGATGTCGGCCCTGTCTGGTATACCGAAGCTTATTTCCAAAAAATGATTGGTAATCCGGTCAGTCTTGTAAAGATCCCAAATGATCAGAATGTCTATGTCACATACACCGCTGCAAGCATGAAAAATGCCCCGCATCCACAAGCGGCAAAAGATTTTTTGAATTTTCTGAAAAGTAATGAGGGCCAAAAGATTTATCACAAATACGGATTTCTATCACCTGGAAAATAAATTCAGACAATAAACCCAATTATAAACTCATAATAATCCTAACAAAACACGCTAATTTTATGAAAAGAATTATAACAATCTCATTTTTAAGCACGCTGTTTATAGCTCTCTTCACTTTCGGGCAATCTTATGCTCAAAGTAACATGAGTGAAGAATTCCATGGCGCCAAAGCAACTAAATCACATTACAATGCTATTTACCAACTCGATGTAAATAACAAAGCGGTCATGGGACGTACCTTGCGTAATATAGAGAACGTTTTAAATGATCCCCGTCTCAAGGGCAAGTTGACAATTGAACTTATCGCCTACGCCGGGGGAACCAATATATACTTCAAGGGAAATGAGTTTGGAAAGAAATTAAAAGAACTCAAAGAAAAGGGCGTTATTTTAGCACAATGTAATAATACACTCCATGAACGTCATATCAGTAAAAGCAAGCTTTATCCGTTTGTATCCATCGTACCCAGCGGCAATGGTGAATTGATCATTCGTGAAGCAGAAGGATGGTCTGTTGTGAAACCCTGACAATTATTTTTAACCCTGCCAAAGACGTATCTACCTAAGGGTGATACGTCTTTTTTTATTTATAAAATGTATTTCGAAAAAAACGTCCAAATATTTCCAGGCGAACAAAGTTTTTTTACTGGCATTTAAGGGCTCCACTCCATAAGCAAATTCTATCTAATTGGTTGAACGCCATTATCCGATCTATTGTTTTAGTAGTAAATAACCATTCATCATAAATATTAGAAAACAAATGGACAAAGAAACACTTATAAGAGGGCTGAATATTGATCTTTCTCATGAATACCAAGCCGTTATTATGTATACAACCTATGGTTCAAGAGTCAGTGGTATTCACAGGAGAGAGCTCAGAGCTTTTTTTGAAGCAGAAATTCCTGATGAATTGCAGCATGCTCAATTTTTAGCAGATAAAATTGCCGCCCTCAATGGTCAACCTGTAACCCAACCACAAGATGTACATCAGACCGATGATCCCAAGAAGATGCTTGAGAATGTTCTGAAAGCGGAAAGTGAAACTATAACAAGATATGTTGAACGAAGAAAACAGGCGGAAGAATATGGCGACTATGGATTAGTCAATGAATTGGAAGATATCATAAGTGACGAAACCAATCATAAAGAAGAAACTGAAAAAATACTGCGTGGTCACTGGGGCTAAAATTAGTATAAACGACAATTAAATATAGAAAATAATAAAGCGGGTCCTGTCCGGATCCGCTTTTTTTATATAAAACATGCAGTGATTTTTATATGGATTTTTTATTGATAATTATCCATAATTAGCTATACTTAGATTAACTAAAAATTATTTTAGACCAAGATTATTATCATCTTATTCCGTGCTCTCATTAAAGTACCGTATACCATCTGTTATTTTTTTTGTATGTATGTTATTCAGCATACATAACTCTGTAATTGCCCAAACTCGAACCAATTACGATAGTCTCGAAACAGCACTAAATAGAATTAAGAATACGTCTGATATTGACACCAATGCCGTATCGCAAATGGCGAACCTGGCCCATTATTATGTATCCAGGGATACCGGCAAGTCGGTTAAATACGCCAATAAAGCGATACAATGGTCACAAATTATACATTATCCAAGAGGCCTCGGCCATTCATATCGAATGATGGGTATCATTCAGAGACATCTGGGAAATTATCAAAACTCATTACTTAATTATGACAAAGCTCTAAATATATTCAAGGATATTAATGATACCAGAGGCATCGGCTGGTTGTACCTGGACCGGGGTATACTCTATCGCTCTCTGGATAATGAAAGTAAGGCACTTGATGATGAACTAAAAGCCCTTGATCAGTTCAGTGAATTAGGAGATTCTCTGCATATAATATCAGCATACATTAATATCGGGACCCTTTATAATGAGGAAGGTAAATACCATAAGGCGATAACGAATTTTACCAAATCTCTGAAATATTTGAATACACATCATAAACAAAATTATCTTAGTATCATTTACGAAAACCTCGGGGTATCATACCAGTATCTTAAACAATACAAAGAGGCTCTTTCCTACTATCAAAAATCGGTAACTATACAAAACAAGCTGGGGAACGAACATATAATCTCCTACAATTATCAAAACATGGGAGATATCTATCATCAACTTAAGAATTATCGAAAAGCATTGAGTTATCTTTTTAAAGCCAATAGAATTAACCAGCATCTTGGTGATAAAGGTATCATATCTAATACATTCACGACTATAGGCTTTGTTTACCTGGATGAGCACAAACTGAAAACGGCACTTATGTATGCCAATAAATCAATAAAGCTGGCACAAGAATCCGGTTTATTGAGTTATTTGGAAGCGGCCGAGAAACTCAAATCAGAGATTTATGCCGACTTACAGGAATATAAAAGGGCCTATAATTATGAAAAAAAATACTATGCGCTTGAAGATTCTTTAGAAAAACAAAAAGAGAGTAAAAAGTTTTCTGAATTTGCCATTCTATATGAATCAAAACAGAAAGAACAAAAAATCAAACTCCTTCAAAAAGAAGATGCTCTTCAGAAAGCACATTTAAAGAAAGAAGCTCTTTTTCAGAAATCCCTAATTATTATATCTGTTCTTCTCATATTTATCATAATCCTGCTTGCCAATCGATACCGCGGTAAGAAGAATTCTGAAAAAGTATTACGTGAAAAGAATAACGAACTGGAGAAAGCGAATGCATTGGTAATTGAAAATGAACAAACCATGCAGAAACAGGCAGAGCAATTACAGGACAAAAATGAAGAACTATTAGCTGTTAACCATAGCCTGCAGTTGATGGATGAGAACAAAAACGATTTCTTCAGAATAGCCGCTCATGATCTGAAAAATCCTTTGGTTGGTATTTCAAGCCTTGCAGAATTGATGAGCTCAGAGGATTTTGAAAAAAACCCGGAAGCCGCCTATAACATAAAAGATCAGCTGCTTATGATTCAGAAAGCTTCTCACGATATGATTAATCTGATCAGTACATTATTGACTGTTAATCAACTCGACTCAAACAGCTTTCAGGTTGCACCGATGTCACAACCCATCAATGATATTATTATAAATCTTATTGATAAATATGAGAATATCGCTAACAACAAAAATATATCTATCAACTTTGTGAGTAATTCCGATAACCCGTATGCTACAATAGATAACGAGGCTTTTCGACAGGTAATGGATAACCTTATATCCAATGCTTTGAAGTATTCACCAAAACAAAGTACCGTTAAAGTTAAAGCAAGCTCTGAAGGAGACAAAACGTTTATCAGAGTTGAAGATAATGGTCCTGGTCTGACCAAAGAAGAACAAAACAAGCTATTTGAAAAATTCAGTAAACTGAGCCCAAAACCGACGAGTAATGAGAGTTCCACGGGATTAGGTCTTTATATTGTCAAAAAATTCGTAGTCGCCATGAACGGACAGGTTTGGTGCGAAAGCGAACCCGGTAAAGGCTCGGCATTTGTTGTTGAATTACCTAATCGTGCTAACCATAAATTCTCAGAATCAGAACTAAATTAACTGTGAAATTTATTTCATAAACTCAGTGTAATACCGTTTCGAAACCTACTACCCAACATCCAAAATCGGGTGTATTATTCAGTATTTTACGCACTGGCTATAATTATTATAATTTTCATACTTTATTGTCTAACTTATGCTTACGTGATTAATTTACATTAACACATGCGTACTATTTTAATACCTGCTCGTTAAAATACATTAGCAAACGCCGGATATATATCATAAAAAACGAATAACACTTTTGGGGCTAATACGAGCAATATAACAGACTTTATTGAGGTCATTTATGACTTATCTCTCAGATAGTAAGATTATATCTGCCAACGACAATAATCATAGGCATTTCAAAAATATACCAATCCTTTTTGCGATTCTTTTTATCCTTCAGATAACTATACTCACAGATATAAGCCTTGCTCAAAGTTATACGCTTCCTGTTACTTTAATTAACAGCAACGGTATTGCACCCAGTATCAGTGGTAATAACAACACAAATATTCGTCAGGGTACAACCTACGACCCTAAAAACCAGACGATATATCTTCTATTTAACGATATGTTATGGCGATATTCGCTTGCAACAAATACATGGCTAAACCCGGATACACTATCATTAGATAAAAATATAAACTGTATTGCATATGACACCGTGAATAACCGCCTGCTATTATGGGACAGGGGTGTTGGTCGTGTTTATGTAAGAAAGAGCGATGGTTCAATTCATCGCATTGATCATTCTTTTGAACAAAAAAATCAATTTGGGCATTTGGCCTGGATAGATCCGCAAACAAATAATATTTACGCATTTGGTGGATACGGCCTTTTTTCATACAAGAATTTTATTACCTACTACGACCAGGATGCTCATGAATGGCATTTACTCAGAACCCCGCATTCAAAAATTTTACCGGCACCCCAGGAAAACACAACCGGTATATTTGATTTTAATAACAGGAGTTTATGGATGATAGCCTCGTCCTCATATACCATAAACAGAAGAATACAGACATCACGAATCTCAAAAGAACGGGCACTCTGGAAATTTAATTTACGAAATAAAAAATGGTCCCGGTTCTTAGTTCTTCCCCGTGATATAAGTGACGTACAAAATGGATTATCTAATACAAATAAATGCTACTTGTCCTACATACCCCGGTTACATTGGGCTGTATTTCCAATGGTAGATCGAAATAAATCTGTTGATGATAATGGTGGACAACAATTTTTAGCAGTTTTCGACAGCTCTACCAATACCTTAAGTACATTACCTGTTCAAAACGATTATCTACCTGAGAATCTTACCATTTTAAATATGATATGGGTAAAAAAACAGCAATCGCTATACTTGCTTGGATGGCGCTATTTATCAAACCAACAGCGGGATGAAGCGGCTATATATAAAATACCATTTACTAATATATCTGCGATAAAGACCTATCTCAGTAGCCACAAATTTGGCTTTATGCCAACAGCTGCTGTAACCTATAATCATAAAGGATCAGACAATCCAAAATTATTTCTTTATTTGCTAATTGGACTATTTTTCGGTGCATCAGTCAGTTATGTCTATTTCAGGAAGAATCTCTCAAAAATATTAACCTCTTCCGATAAAACACCTGATACTAATATTAGTGATTCCATTTCAGATTTCAACATTACAGCTGATCATAAAATTAAACATCTGCAAATATCAATTTTATTAAAAGAAAAACCAATCATCAGGTTTGGACAACAGGAGATAAATACCGATATCCCGACCAAAGAATTTGAATTACTGATATTATTAGCCCAACGTTCGCTTGATAATAAACCCTATGTA
>DATFMH010000061.1:0-12397 GCA_035267045.1 Balneolales bacterium | reverse complement strand
TACTTTTGTCTATTTCCGGGATCCACAGATGCATTATGACAGGATACTTTCCTATAATTTGGCCTATTCTGAATAGAATTGAGTATTTTAAAAAGGGCTAAAGCCCTGTGGTTAATCATCCAATTTAAATCCCTGGCCTAAAGGCCGGGGCAAAAAAAACATTAATTCAAATTATAGATCCGCAAAGTTTTTGAAACTTTGCGGATCTGGCATAAACTACAAAACCATCTTAACCACATAAGCATATAATATCCCGATCAATTACCAGGCTGAATAGGTTAAATTAACATTATTTTGAAGGATTCTATTCAATAAGCCCTAACCTAAAAGTTTTTTTCATCCGGGACAGCAAAATAATTTAAAAAGGTGGACACCACTTTCAATAAGTGGTGCCCACCTTTCTTGTAGAAAATTATCCTGGCTTTAATTCGACTCCGGCCATACTCTAAACATTGCTACACCATGTGAACGAACATAGGCACGAATCAGGTCATCCGTTCGTTTGGTTCTTTTTGACCAGAGATCTTTCATCTTATAGTAAACTGCCTTTTTCAACCCGGCTTTTTCAGCTGTAACAGTCATAAAAGCCCCTTCTGATCCGCGATTTAATAATAATACGGCTTCGCTGCCATCAGCAAGCGGCTTCACCCAGACTTCCTGATCTCCATGATCCAGTACTTTATGTCCCTGAACTCCTTTGGGATCCTGGTCTACGGCAATGACATCCTTATTTTCCAGTATACTTTTCGTGGCATCGCTCATGTGACGTAAATCGTTTCCGGCAATCAATGGTGCCGCAAGGATAGACCACAGACTAAAATGAGCTTTATACTCTGTTGTAGTCATCCCGCCGTTACCGACTTCAAGCATATCCGGATCATTCCAGTGACCGGGACCGGCATATTTGTATAATCCTACCTGCTGATCCAGGATGATCATCACACTATGCCAATTATCCTGAATATCACCGGTGGTCCGCCACATATTACCAATTTTTGGAGCCCACTGATACGGGTCTTTTCTGCCCCATTCACAAATACTAAAAACAATCGGCCTACCCGTAGCTATAAGATCACGTTCCATGCCGGCATACCGTTTGATATAACTGACACCCTGATTATAGCAGTTATCCAGTTTCAGGTAATCCACTCCCCATTTGGCAAATGTCTGAGCATCTTCTTTTTCGTGATGCAGGCTGCCCGGATACCCGGCACAAGTCTTGGTCCCGGCCGATTCGTAAATCCCGAATTTGAGACCTTTGCTGTGAATATAATCAGCCAGGGCTTTGATGCCATCAGGGAATCGTTTTGGATCGCCAATAAGCTGTCCTTTCTTATTACGTTGCATATCAAGCCAGGCATCATCGATAATCAGGTATTTATAACCGGCATCTTTCAGTCCGTTGGTTGCCATAGCATCTGCCACATCTTTAATCTGTTGCTCATCAATATGAGTATGAAAAGCATTCCAGCTGTTCCACCCCATAGGTGGCGTTTTAGCCAGGCCATTTTGAAGATTAGGAACGCTGTCTGTAGCTGCTTTTTGAATATTGTTTGATGCATGTGCCACGACAACGGTACTCATAGATATCATGATTACTGCTGCCAACAAGGCCTTCCAACATGAAGATATTTTGCTTTTACAGTATATATAACTTTTCATAATCCTTTATTTGTGTCTATAATTCATAATCAATGATTTTCAAACAGATTTATACAAACCTGATCTCAGTCAGTGACCAAGAGTTAAGATTTTAATTATTATTTGGAATCCTTTTCCTTGCTACTTGATCCATTGATATTTGTGATTTTTCATATGGCAAGAAATAAAAATGATATTCATATGAATGCGAAGTCTTTAACCGATATTCGGGTAATGGGCGTGAATGTTTGCTCCATGTATCGATTCCGCCTACACCTTCCTGTTTGTAATTCAGGTTCACCGTTGTTATCGGCTCATTGGACAAATCATCCGTATGGGTGGCTT
Source organism: Balneolales bacterium (assembly GCA_035267045.1). Lineage (GTDB taxonomy): Bacteria > Bacteroidota > Rhodothermia > Balneolales > DATFMH01 > DATFMH01. The sequence goes on along the minus strand of DATFMH010000061.1, from coordinate 10,411 downwards.
TCTCCAGATCCTGAAGAGAATAGGGCCAGGCACTTATACTTATCAACGGCTCTCCTACAACCATTAAACCGGAACCCTGATCGTTTGTAAATGTTGACCAACGTACATCTGTACGATTACCATTTTCCTGCGGCCGGACATAATTCGTGATCAGATCTTTCACATTTCCGGAATATTCTCCAACGGCTGCGCCACTTTTTTTATCAATATAATTGGCTTGCGGCCCTCTTCCGTACCAAGTCATTTTATTATAGGTTTTAGGCATCCCCAACTGCATGCCAACAAGCGGTATGTACTCAGGAACAATACCGGCCGGATTCAGTTTAAAATCTACATTAACCATACCATTTCCATAGATAGTATAGTTAGTTCTGAAAGTAGATTTACCAACCGGTAATTTCCCTTTTACAATGATTTTGATCCTGTTTGATGCCTGCTGGTTAACGTCGACTGAAGATATCGTACGACCAGGCCCCGCTTTCTTCCATGCTTCCGTCAGATTTTTCATGCCATTACCCCGGGCGATATCATTATCCGTCGGTGCCCGCCAGAAATTCGGTACAAGCGGTTTACTGATCAATTGTGTTCCATTCACAAAATATGATGTGATACTACCGTTTTGCTTATCAACCGTCAATTTAAAATTTTGTCCACTAACATTTATTTGATCAGGCGATTGATTGATAAGTAAGGGTGACATATCCCGCACATTCCATTCAGGATGAACCGGTACAGCGTAGGGAACTTTGAATTGATGCCAGGCCACTACATATCCTTTTTTTGCCCATGGTTCATCATGCCTTAAATGTACTTTAACCTTCAGCCAGTATTCGGCGCCCGGTTTGAGATCAGGTTTCTTATATGGAATATGCAATAATAGCTTTTGGCCGGGAACACAATATACCGTATCCAGTTTCCCGGACTGAATAACGGTTCCATCCTCTGAAAGTGACCAATCTATTGTGAACTTACTCAAATTAACATGGTAGTAATTATTCTCTGCCCATATCTGTCCTTTCAGAATATTTTGAGCAGTAAAATTTGCATATTGATAGACTTTTTTCACTTCATAAGCGGCCGGTTCGGGTTTTCGATCCGGTAAAATAAAACCATTGATATTAAAATTGGCATCATTAGGTTTATCCCCGTAATCACCTCCATAGGCCCAGAAATTCTTTCCGTTTTTATCCTTTTTGACCAGCCCCTGGTCGACCCAGTCCCAGATACAGCCACCCATCAGGTTTTTATGAGAGTTGATGACGTCCCAGTACTCCTTCAGGTTACCGGTAGAGTTACCCATCGAATGAGCGTATTCAATCATAAAAATGGGCTTATGATCATTCGGTTTATTGGCAAGAGCAGCCAATCCCTTTGGTGTTGGGTACATGTAACTTTCAATATCCACAGTACTGTTCATCTGTGAATAAAGCACTGGACGAGACGAATCAGAAGCTCGTAGGTAATTGGCCATCAATTTAAAATTTTTACCATATCCTGCTTCATTGCCAAGCGACCAAACCACTATCGACGGATGATTCTTATCTCTCGCGAACATACTGCTGACCCTGTCAAGACAGGCATCCGTCCATTTTGGATCACTTCCAGGCAAACGTTCAAGTCCCCAGGAAGCACCATGTGATTCCAGGTTGGTTTCATCTATCACATAAATGCCATATTTGTCAAACAATTTATAATAACGGGGATCATGGGGATAGTGAGACAACCGTACGGCATTCAAATTCAACCGTTTCATCAGTTTGACATCTTTCAGGATCCATTTATAGGAAAGTGCCCTGCCATGATTCGGATCATGATCGTGAATATCGGTCCCTTTTAACTTAACCGGTACTCCGTTGACCAGGAAAACTCCGTTTTTTATCTCAATTTTTCTGAAACCAGTCTCGGTTTTAGCTACCTCAATAGTCTTGCCGGAGGCATCTTTCAAAACCAAAACCGCACGATACAAGTTAGGTGTCTCCGCCGTCCATTTTTTCGGATCTTTAATGGTTGTATGAATATGAACGATCCCGTCGGTACCAGCCATCAGCGGAATATTTGGTTTACCGGTGGCTACCGGTCTGTTTCCGATACGCTTATTGTGCTCATTATAAAGATATACTTCAATATGGGGAGCCTTAACCTCTTGGTGACCATAGTTGTAAATATGTGCCGTTACATTTAATATGCCATTTTTATAATGATCGTCCAGGCTGCTGTTTACAAAGAAATCCCTAAGATGAATAAGCGGAGTTGAGAATAAATACACTCTGCGATAGATCCCGCTGAAACGCCACATGTCCTGGTCTTCTATATATGATCCGTCAGACCATCGAAAGACTTCCACGCCCAGTACATTCTTTCCGCGTTTGAGATAGGGAGTCAGATCAAATTCAGACGGTGTCATACTACCTTCACTGTATCCCACTTTATGACCGTTAACCCAGATATAAAAAGCACTTTTTACTCCACCAAAATGAATAAAGACTTTCTGTCCATTCCAATTTTTGGGAACAGTAAACGTTTTCCGGTATGAACCGACAGGGTCATAGTTTTGTGGTATACGCGGTGGATCGAGTTTCGCCCTTACCGGTTCAAACGGGTATCTGTCGTTCAAATATATCGGTTTCCCAAATCCTTCGAGCTGCCAGTCGCCGGGGACATGGACGTCAGCCCACTTTCGATCATTATAGCCTGTTTTATAGAAATCACGGGGACGCTCAGCCGGATTTTTGGACCAGTGAAATTTCCACTGACCATCCAGTGATTTGTAATAAGGTGAGGTTTGCCCCATCACGGTATCCTGTAGAGCGGATTGTATATCAGGAAACGTTACAAATGTGGCATGCCCGGGCAGTTTATGCCGGCCGATAACTTGCGGATTTTCCCAATCGGGCAGCTGGTTGTCGGCTTGTTGGGCTTTGATCGATAATGGTATACAAAAAAGCGCTACCGAAATAATGCCTAAACCAATTTTAGAGAAAGATGTTATGTAAAATTTCATACTTGACCTGAGGTAATAAAAAATATAAATCATGTTATCGATACCAACATTTTTAAGGAATTGTCGCGCATTTAGTCAAATCCTTAAATTTAAAATAAGTAAACAAAATGCCATTAATTATACGACATTTGCAGATACCTGTAAAATATTAACCGACAATAGTGCCCTTATGCACTGTAAATCTTGTAACACCGGGATTTATCCCGGTGTAGGAAAACCACATAATCCCTAAGTGCCGTTGGCACGATTCATTTTTCTCATATCTAACCAGTTAGCAGATTCGGTATATATCGCTCATGCCTGCGGCATTTTGCCAGAGCCAGACATCATCCCCCCATGTTAAAACCCTGGGCAACAAGATCTATTCATACCTGACGGCATTTAAGTTTTGACTTTAGCCAATTATCACGACTTACCAAAGATCTTTGATAAGATTCTTTTAGGTTCTTAAAAATTCTTTTATGATTCATTTAAACTGTCTTAATCTCGACAGATTCTGATTGGAGCCCATCAGCAGATGCTTTTAAACGGATATTACCTTTCGAACCGGTTGACTGAACAATGGACATACATTGTCCATTAAATACTTTATGTTGGGGAGCCAAAAACGATTCATGACTGATTTCGTGACCATTGCCAATGCTGACAATTTTGCCTTCACCGGATATTTCAAAGTGAACCAAATCGTCCGCGTGGGGAATTAAATTTCCGTTGTCATCGGTGACGGATACTGTAATAAATGACAGGTCACGGCCATCTGCCGTGATTGTATTTCTATCAGGGTTTAGCCGAATATTGGCCGACTTCCCGGCAGTATGTATCTCTTTAGTAAGAATTATCTTACCATTTTTCCGGCCGATGGCTTTCAACGTACCCGGTTCAAAGTCTACTTTCCAGCTTACGTGTAAATTACCCCTGTCAAAATATTTTGTTCCAAGCGATTCGCCATTTAGGAATAGTTCAACATCATCGCAATTGGAGTAGGCCCAGACATCTACTTTTTGCCCTTTGTTCCAATTCCAATGTGGAAAAATGTGAAGCACAGGATCACTTGTCCACTGACTCTTATAAAAATAGAAGGCATCTTTGGGTATTCCACACAGATCGATGATTCCAAAATAGGAGCTTCTGGCCGGCCAACCGTAAGGTGTTGGTTCGCCCAGGTAATCAAAACCCGTCCAACCGAACATACCGGATATATAATCGTATTTATTCACCATCTTCCAGTTATCCTCGTGTGTGGCACCCCAAGGTACGACACAGTTATCATAGGATGAACAGGTATAATTGGCATTCATGCCTTTGTGATTTTTAGTGGGCCATACACGTATTTTTTTAGCCGGCATGTCGTAGCTTCCCCTGCTGGATAAAGCAGAAGTCGTTTCCGTGGCAATAAATTTTTTACCCGGGAACATCTTAGGAGCATTTGGATAAACGTTATCGTAATAATTGATACCTACAAGATCCAAAGCACCCGACTTTATTATATAATTGTTCGGATTCGGATAATTACAGGCCGATATTATTGGCCGGGTGTTATCCAGTTTTTTAACGATCCCGGCTAATTCCAATGCGATCTCTCTGCCTTTAGGATGCCACTGTTCGGGTATCTCATTGCCAATACTCCAGATAAACACGCTTGGATGATTTCGATCACGCAGGATCATATCTTCCAGGTCCCGTTTATGCCATTGATCCCAGTACAGGTGATAATCATATTTCACTTTACCCAGATCCCAGCAGTCGAAGGCTTCATCCATAACAATAAAACCGAGTTTATCTGCAAGATCCAGTAATTCCGGGGTTGGCGGGTTGTGAGAAGTACGAAACGCGTTACATCCCATCTCTTTCAGGATCTGCAACCGTCGTTCTATAGCACGGTAATTTTGTGCACTTCCCAATGGTCCTAAGTCATTATGGTGATCACAAACACCACGTATTTTGGTGTGCTTACCATTCAGGTAAAAACCGGAATCGGCGTCAAAACGGAAATACCGGATACCAAATGTTGTTTCATATCTATCAAGCTGCTTCCCTCCTTGTTCTACTATGGATACTGCTTTGTAGAGATTGGGAGAGTCTGTAGACCAAAGAACCGGGTGTTTGACTTCTAAATATTGTTGAACTTCTGCAATTGATGCATTCGATACCGTTTGTTGTATTTGGTCTTCAGCTACTTTTTGATGATCGGGATTATATATCTCCGTTCTGAGTGTAAACTTTTGACCGTTTTTTTCATGGCTCCTGATCTTCGTTTGAATGGAAATATTAGCCATTTGATCGTTAACCAATGGAGTCGTTATATAGGTTCCCCATTTGTCTACATGCACCTTGTTTGTTGCAATTAGATAAACATGCCGGCAAATACCTGAACCGGAATACCAGCGCGAATTGGGCTGATGAGAATTATCGACTCGAACAGCAATCTCATTTTTTTGATTTCCATAATGAAGATATGGGGTCAATTCATACCGATATGTACTGTAACCATAGGGTCTTTTACCCAAATGATGCCCATTTATCCACACGTCACTATTTTCATATACCCCGTAAAATTCAATAAAAAGGAGTTTTTCCATTTTGGATTCCGGAATGGTGAATTTCTTTCTATACCAGCCTATACCACCGGGTAAGGCTCCACCACCTGCCCCTGCCGGATTATCCTTGCTGAAATTTCCTTCAATGCTCCAGTCGTGTGGTACATTAAGCTTTCGCCATGTATGATCATCATAACCGGGTTTCTGTCCGTTATTAACATCTCCGAGATGAAACCGCCAATCATAATCGAAACTTACTTTCTGACGAGTATCATCATTGTTTGATAGTAAAAAACTTTTTAAAAAATTACTTTTAACGGAACCGGCTCCCACTAACCCAAAGGAACCCAGCATCATTTTATCAAGGAATTCTTTTCGTTTCATGTTCTAAAACAACTTAAGTATTGAACGGAAAATGGGAAACAGCTCACCTTAAGTTAATAAGCTTTTAAAGAAAGGCTACTGAAAAAATAGTAGGAGCACATTTATACTATTTTTCCATTTTAAAATGTTTATTATCAACACAATAGTAAACTCTCATGTTATAATGAGACTATATAGAGAGAAATGGTTTAACTAAACTTTAATCTGCCATATAATAAGCTTTTATCAATGATACCACACATCGGTAACACAACGAAAACCCATATTACCGGTTGAGCTGTCCGGGGTATTTGCGGTTCGTGCAGCTACACGGTATCGGTTACAGTACGAATGATGGCATAGGTAGGAACCACCACGAATTACTTTGGCATCACCTTCAGATGGCCCAGTCGGATTTTTCCGGGTTCCGTCTTTGTGATAATCCGGACTGAACCAGTCCTGGCACCATTCCCATACATTGCCGGATACTTCATATAAACCATACCCATTGGGTTCATACGTTTTTACAGGAGCTGTCCCGGCAAAGCCATCATCATACGTATTTTTGACAGGAAACTCTCCTTGCCAGATATTGCACATAAATTTACCATCGGGAGTCAACTCATTCCCCCATGGGAACCGGTTCTGTACAAGTCCGCCTCTTGCTGCAAACTCCCACTCGGCTTCTGTTGGCAATCGTTTACCGGCCCATTCACAGTAAGCCATAGCATCATTCCATGACACATGAACAACCGGATGATCCATACGTCCCCTGATGGTACTCTTTTTCCCTTCGGGTTTATTCCAGCAGGCTCCTTTTACCCCAATCCACCAGGGTGTCTGAGGAACTGACGGGGGATTGGATTCCAACATTTCATCCGGAAGAAACATGTAAAAAACGAATGACCAGCCATATTTTTCAGCATCTGTTTTGTAATTCGTTTCATGGACAAATTTAGAGAACTGAGCATTTGTTACCGTTGTCTCATCAATCGCAAACGGATCTACCTCAACCTCTCTTACGGGTCCTTCGCCATCGTCAGGGAATCCTTCTTCATCATCCGTTCCCATTAAAAAATTACCGCCATCCAGAACAACCATTCCTTCCAGCGATTCACTATGTGCAACAATTCTATCAGACTGCTTGATTTGAGCGGGTGTACCGGTGTTATCCGAAGCCGCCCTTCCCGGTGTACAACAGGAATCCATATCGTTATTCATAGGACCATCCATTCTATAAATTTGAAGATCACTAAATGCGTTTGATTAATTATTAAATATGACGACTGACCACAGACGAACAACGACCAATCCTGGGTCTGTCGTCCATCGTCTATGGTCAGTCGTCTGCTAAATTAACTTTTTTTACCTAATACTAATGTTTGTGAACCTAGTCGTATTTTTCTTTTAAAATTACGCGATCCGTCAAATAATTCAAGTGTGATCTCTTTTGAGAGTTTAGAATTGATATGTATGGGATCACCAACATGCTTGCGTGCTTCTGCTACTAACCCGATATATTGATCACCAAATTTTAAATTTTTGATCCCCACCTTTTCGGTGGTTAACAAATTCCACCTGATTTTATTTCCGGGGACATCCAAATGTAATCCGATATAAATTTCGATTAATTGCGTGATTGGTCCCAGTGCCGACCAGCCCACAAAATCATTTTTGGCGGGTTGACCCGGTTTATCAAACTCAGGGGCATAATTCTCCCACACCGTATTCGTACCACTAAAAATGGCTGAAATATTATTTAAATGATTCTGCACAATATCACGAGCCAGCTGATATTTACCATGAGTCTCCAATCCTTTCACTACCATATGATTGGTGGGAGCCCAGACACTTCCTCTCCAGTATCCCCCGGTAGGTACATAACTTTTCTGATCTGCTGCATCCGTAGGAATGCGATGAGAACGATTAAAGGAACGGGTGTCATTAAGATGATCTATAAGGAGATTCAGTTGATTATCATCCGTTATTCTGCCCCACATAGGCCAGAAAGAAGCTATCGTTTTGACTTTCATGAAAGAGCCGTCTTTATCGATATCCCAATAAAAGCTATCTTTACTGCTCCACATATCTTTGTTGACCAGATGTTTAATATGATTAAACCGCTTTCTGTATTTTCTAATAATCCCATTATTTCCGGCAACATCAGCCATTTTGATCAGGTAATAGGCCGCTAACGCTTCATTGGCATCATAATCAACCCAGCCATAAGGCGGATAAGATTTTGTAGCCTTAGATCGCGGTGAATTATCCATCCCGCTGCCAAATCCGGACCACCAATAATGTCCATTGGGGTGTGTCCTGTTTTTCGTCACCCAGTCATCATATTTATCTAATACCGGGATAACACGTGAAAAGCGAGAAGAATCACCGGTGACTTTATAATATTCATATTCTGCCCACGAAAACAGATTGTTATGAGTATAGGATGGTGATGTTTGAGGTTTGTTGTCGGTACCATCCGATTTATGGATCACTCCGCCAATAGCCCCATCGGGATGTTGCTTTCGATAGAAATTATCAAGGCTTTGAATATTGGGTAAAACACCCTGGGAGTATTTGGCCCAATCCAGGCAGAAACAGGTATCCCACTGAAAAATCCGGTTATCGAATGCCGCATCAATATACCATTTCACGAACCCATTCTGCGGTGTGCCGTGTTCCGTGTTTTTACTTCCTAACAACCAGCACTTGTTATACATTTTAACGAGATCGGGTCGGCCGGGGATTACAGGTTGTGGAATCTTATCAAACAGTTCCTGATTTTCTTCATTAACAGAAGAAATCTCGTCCGTTAACAGACTCCTGTTATGCTTTAAAAATGGAGCACTTATTAATAGAGAAGTCGCTTTAATAAAATTTCTTCTTTTCATTTCGTTCTTACTTTTTAATTAATCATACAGCATTTTTTAAATTTTTTCCCGCTTCCACAGAAACAAAGTTCATTCCTGTGGGGATAGTGATCCATAAACTCATCCGGATATTGTTTTATGTACGCTGTAATCTCATCTAATGGAACATTTCGCTGATAATTCATAGATAAAAACTTCATATAGGGTTTGATATAGGAAAAGAGTTTCTTATAACCGGCACACAAATAATTGAGTCCTGTTTCACCTTCCGGAGTTTGAACAAACCTGTTTTTAGGGCACCCGCCATTACATAATTGACGAACATCACATTTCCTGCAATACTCCGGTAACGAAGCTTTTTTATTTTCCCCAAATATCATTTGTTTATCCGAACAAACCATATCCATCATATCATCCCGTTTGATATTGCCTAATAGGTAATCCGTTTCCACATAATGATCACAGCTAAACAGGTCGCCATTGTGTTCGATAGCCAGGTTATTTCCACATGTTTCTTCAAAGATGCACAGCCCCGGATTCAAACCCATAAATACCCGGAAAGCAACATCGAATATCTGAATGGAAATCTGTCCGACATCATTTCTTATCCATCGATTAAAGATATTTACCAGAAAACGGCCAAACTGCCCCGGTTGGACACTATAATCCGTCATATCATTTGTTCCCAATTTCCTTTCAACAATTGGGATGAACTGCCAGTAATTTGTCCCGCTCTCTTCCATGAAAAAATCGTACAGTTCAAAAGGATAATCCGCATTGAATCTATTCAGACAACAAATGATATTATAATCGACCTCGTATTTTTTTAAATAGTTTATCCCCCTCATTACCGAATCGAAACTATCCTTCCCGCTTTTAAAGAAGCGAAGTTTATTGTGGTATTGCTCCGGTCCGTCAATACTAACTCCAACAAGGAAATTATGTTCTTTAAAAAAAAGCGCCCAATCATCATCCAAGCGAACACCATTCGTTTGAAGAGTATTGTAAATTTTTTTATTCCCTATATTAAATTTTTCCTGAATTCTGATAACTTTTTCGTAAAAATCCAGTCCCATTAAAGTCGGTTCTCCCCCCTGCCAGGTAAACGTAATTTGATTGGATGGTTGATCCAGGTATTGCTGAATATAATTTTCGAGGACTTCATCGGTCATTTTAAAATTATGAGATTCTGGATACAAGCGCTGCTTTTTCAGGTAAAAGCAATATTCGCAATCCAGGTTACAGATGGCCCCGATAGGTTTTGTAATTATATTAAATGGGATGGGTTCTTCGATCATCTTCAGGTGGTTAAATTAATTTATACCGTATGAAGTTATTTTATCTCAACGATAGCTTAAAATTCAATAATAATGAATTAAATTGATTTACCGGTATGATCATCATATTTAATACGTAAATTTCTAAGATCCGTTTTTAATTGCCCAATAACCGACTGATATTTTTTATCATCATATACACTCTTTAATTCATATGGATCATTATTCAAATCAAACATCTCCCATTCATCAACAGAATAATAATAAATCAATTTATGCTTATTGGTTTTTATGCCATAATGAGGCCGCACCCAGTGCGGAGAACCATATTCATAATAATGATAATACATACGTTCTCTCCAG
>DATFMH010000060.1:0-4952 GCA_035267045.1 Balneolales bacterium | reverse complement strand
ATTTCTGGTAGCCGGTGATTGTTTTGGAATGGATCACTACCTGAGAATTGGGTTCGGTGCCGAAAAGAACTATTTAAAAGAGGGTTTAATTCTTTTTAGTAAATATTTAAGCGATTTGAGTCGTTAATATTTCATGCTGATTTGAATATTTTCGTTACTGCCACTGAAAGAAAATTTACATTCGGAAAAGGTAGCCGGACCCATTCTTATTTTGGGGTTATTTGAAAAACCGAATCCTTCTTTCGGAATACCAAGAAAATTGGTATCAAGCTTTTGGTTTTTGTTTTCATCATGAATAACGCTCACGGCATATTCTCCGTCATTGATATTATCGAAAGTTACAGACAAGGTATCTTTATTGGTGATTTCAATAATTTGGTGTTCAATGGGACTCTTAAGAAAGGTTTTCCCGGAATCAAATAATGCAACAATAACTACACCATTGGTATTTTTAAATCCATGCAATGTGACTGTGAGGTTATGTTTACTTTTTACAGGCACAGTCGTATTTAATAATGCTATTAAAGGTATTATCAATGCTTTTAGTAACATATCGGTTCAATCTATTGATGAATAATAGATGTTCTGTTTAAAAGTTAATTGGTCAAATTTATTTAGGTATTGATAAACAAACTGATAGCCGGTTTCACAATACTCTCTACTGAATGAATAGTTTTTTTACTCAAATTCATATTAACTATGCATTAAACAACGCTTTTTTATTTTCAACCGTTTCCGGAAGGTACTTAAATACGATCATAGCACCTATTAGCGACATAGCTCCAATAACGATAAATGGTAATTCAAAAAACACTACGGCGAGCAAACCTGCTAATAATGGTCCGGCTGCGATTCCAAATCCAAAACCCATAGTGATGACACTCATCTGACGGCCCTCACCGCCACTTTGTGATAAATCGGCAGCAACGGCAAAAGCAGGTGCCGCAACAGCAGCGGCGGCTGCACCCTGAACCAATCTCAGAATAATTAATTCTGTTAATGTAGCTGATTCGCCAAGCAATGCCGTAGATATAGCCATAAAAATTAGTCCGACGAGAATAATAGGTTTACGACCAACAAAATCGGAATATCGCCCCAAAGGAATCTGAAATATCAGACGGCCGACCATTAGCATACTGAATGCGACACTGAAACCGATGGCGGTTATATCAAGTCGGGCATTAAATTCATTTTCCAGGGTTGTTACCATTGAAAAAGCACATGCCATCGTGAAAGTAGCTATTGCCGCACTGATGATACCCGGACTAAATAGTGATAGATCAATGATCCGAAAGCGACGTGGTTTGGATTTATCATATATCAGTGGCACATCATTTACCCAAATCTGTACCAGAAACATCGATAGAAAAATAAATCCGGCCCCTACATAAAATGTTACATTAAATCCATAATGGACTTGTAAGAAACCACCGATAAGAGGACCGATGGCAAATCCAATCATTCTAAAGGTGCTAAAAATTCCCATGGAACCGCCCCGGCTTTCCTTAACGGTGATAGCCGTCATGAGTGACATAGAAGCTGGAATTGTTAAAGCTACACCAACGCCCTGTAATATGCGCAAAAGAAGCAGAGCTGTATAATTTCCAGCGAATACGAATGCGATGGTACTTATTCCAATAATACCTAATCCCATTTGAATGAGGAGTTTTCGTTTACCTAAATGATCACTTAGTGCTCCCATAAGGGGTTGTAATAAAGAATTGGCAAATCCATAAATAGAGATAAGAATCCCAACCAGGACGGGCACAGCCAGTTTAAAATATTCATGAGGAATTTTAGCAATGTAAATAGGGATAATAATGAATAGTATACTGTTACCCATAGCATCCGCTAAACGTGCAGCAGACAATGCCAGGACAGGACGTGTCATACCTATTGATTTTAAAAAATTATTCTTTGTGCTCACTTTCTCCTTTAAAAAAATTATTTAAATGATATCAAAAATTAATCAGGTGAAATGTAATGGACTATATATCTAAAAACAGCCAATAATGATTATTCTGAAATATAAACAACTCCCGTATATAATTATCGTATTGAAAGAAGTACTACATTATTGACCTCATTATCGTTCCCAATAAAGTTGCCATCAATGTGTTTATATATAACGATTTATTTAGAGTGGCATTATTATTAATTAGGATAGAGGGTTATAATATCAAAATTGTATTTTATTAATTTCTAACCCTGATTAATTTGTTTTTTAGAATTAGGATGCTGATGATTTCATGTGGAAATGGATATATTATTCGGTACGCAGTTAAAAAACATATAACGTTTTTTCCTGATATAGATTATCAATAATGGCCAATAAGATTGAAAGAAGGCTTTGCAAAACGGTTCTTTTGCCTGATATCTGCATTTTTGTGACGTTATAATCCTCACATATGTCTTATATGCTGCGATATCGAAGTTGCTCAAGCTTTGATATTGAACAAAATCCCGGGTTTTGCAAAGCCTTCTGTAATTGGTTTTCTCACATTCCTATCATCGTAAATACATAATTTTATTATAAAGAGGCAATGCTGAAGCTGTAAGATGTATAGATCTGCCATCAAAACATTTATAAACTGTTTCGATCTATCATTTATAACCGATTTCTTCTGATAAATGAATATTACTCCGAACATAGGTACCACTTCCTATTGCCACCAAACGGGATTTATAATCAAAGAGCTCCGCTTCGGCTATGATTTGATTTTTACTGGTATGAGCAACTTTGCCAACAGCTTTTAATATTCCCTGAGATACCGGCCGCATAAGATATAGATTAAAATTAGCCGTTAATACAAATACATCCGGTACAATTGAGTTGGCACTGAAATAAGCGGCATCATCTAAAGCTTTGAAATAAGCGGACCCATGCACGGCACCGGCAGCATGGAATAATTTTTTATGTACCGGCAACGTAATCACCGCCGAAGCTTCCCGTATGGTAATTTTAGGTTGATAATATTCATTACAGTGAGCTGAGAGATACATGCTCTCCAGTTTTTGATAATGGATCTGGTTATTCCCTGACATAAACGGACTATTATTAGTTAAATAATACTTACTCCTGGCTAAGTTATGATGTAATATTGATATAAAAAAAACCCATCCGGATATCCGGATGGGTTTTATTTCAAAATAATTTCAATAGATGGAAATTTATGCCTCAGCTGTTTCTTTTTCAGGGATGTATAAGATGCCAAGGAAAAATCCCCAAATGATATGAAGCAAAATATCAGAAATAAATATTGCAAATGTGGTTGGGGCCATTTGTTGAAACGGTTTGGCTCCCAGGGCTCCGGCTATCCAACCAATAATTAATAAAAATATCAACCACCATAAAAATCCATAGATAATACCTTTTAACCACCCACCTCCGGGGAGTTTATTATAAATGAAAGGCCATGCAAATGGAATAGTAAAGATAATTGATTCAATTTCATGTTTGACCATCCAACCCCAGTTAGAAGTACCGGGAAACAGACCAAATAAACCCAGCATTCCACCGAACCAGTAATCAACTATATACATCATCCAGCCGGCTACAAATCCGGCAACTACAAGGCTTTTAAAGTTTATACCTTTTAAGTACATAAATTTTTCCTCCTGTATTATTTTATCAATAGTTGAGGTATTTCGACCGTGCATAATATTAAATAGTTTGCACGTATAGAGTTATTTAGTTTAATATTAAACGAATTTATTTTATAAAACGTTCAAATTTATTGAATTGCTTTTATCAAGAATGGTATAGATATGCAATCCCGCCTGCTTGCTATAAAAATTTGAGGCTGGTGATAGACAGGCCGATTATAATAGATTGCCTGTTTTTATTCAATTTTTTCAAACCAGGGAAATTATAGCCGGATTTCTCAAAAATTCTGCTATAATTAAATTCTATAAATGGATGCATGAAGGGGATGATGTTTATGTTAATTCCACTATATATGTTCAAAAGAGGACTCATATACATCTTTTGAGGGTTTAATGTTAGATTAGGGATACCTCTGTCTTCTATATTCATATTTTGGACTGAAAATCCCAATCCGGCATAGGGTGATAAGAACCTCCAGTTAGTTTCAATAATACCGGATAAGCCAAACTGAAAACTTTTGTATTAACGTGTTATTTGTTGTCTGTTTACAGTGTATTGTGAACCATAGAAATCAGTAACATTTTTATTTTGATCTAAAAATTTTGCTTGAATTCTAAAACCCAGAAATAAGTAAGGGGTATGTGTGATATTATGCCGTTCTATAACCAGGCCAAAACCACGATTTGGATTTGAATTACGAACGATATAAGATCCGCTGTATATCCATTGAGCGTTAGCAATAGGTGGTAATACTGCTATAAGCATTACTAAACAACAGGTAGTAAATGTATGTTTATTATACATATTTAACGTGAGGTTTGTTTAAGCTTATAATCTATCTGCTTAATAAAAGTAACTGTTACATTAGATTATTCTATGACCACCGACAACCGACGACAGAGAAATACTCTGATATTAAGTAAACATTATTTATTCTGAAAAACCGTATAATCAACGTGAGTTCGGTATCTGAATCATGCTTTATGTATCAAAACAGCTCTGTGTCGTCGATGGTCAGTCGTCCGTCGTCAAGATATGTTATATTTTCACAGGTCGTATTCTCAATGTAATTATTACAACGCTGCGATTCTTATCCAAACCTCACGTTAATTACATTTAAATGAGTGATTAGTTGTGGTTCAATATCATTATTCGACCTTAACACCTTTCCAAAAAATAATATAATTATTACCCTGTTTTGCCGCTTTGTAAGGTTCGGGCGGAAAGCATTGATAACCTTCTACTAAAATGGTTTTATCACTTTCTGCCGGTACGCTACCAATCCAAAGAATTCTCATGTTAGCCGTTAATTCAGGGATATAAAATGGGATACATATCTGTTATT
>DATFMH010000059.1:0-10423 GCA_035267045.1 Balneolales bacterium | reverse complement strand
TTAAGTTGTTACACTTATGTAATGATGGACATTCCACAAAAGTTAACACTTCTGATAAATTAAATTCATAATTCTGTTCACTTTAATCCTTTATCTAAGATAATGTTTGTACTTGGAGGTTATATTCAAATTCATCATTTTAATGACGTTATGATTGATAGAATCCCGGACAAAATTCACATACAAAAGTCGGATAATATAAATAGGTATGATGTTATGTCTTTGCTATAATTAAAGCAGGTCAACATCACTAATTTTCTACATTTAATACACAATATCCTAAATAAAAACTTTAGAATGAGAAGTCATGAATAGTTTTGGTGGAAATTGGACAAAAATTAAAATTGAAATTCTTGTGAATTATGCTAAGGCATACTTAAAAATCATGAAAGGAAGAGAATATTTTGATCTTCTATATTTTGATGGATTTGCAGGTTCTGGCTCAATTGTAAAAGATGATAAAGTGGATATTGATCTTACAGTAGGTGCGGCAAAGCGGATAATAGAAATTAACGATCCAATGCCATTTGATAAATATTATTTTGTTGAGAAGGATAAAATAAATTTTGAATCTCTTAAAAAAAGTACAAAAGATGAATTCCCTTCAAAGAAAATTTTCCTTTCCAATGAAGATTGTAATAAAAAGTTAATTGATCTGTCAAATTTCCTAAGAGATCCTAAAAATAAAAATGTTAGAACACTCGCATATATTGATCCATGCGGGATGCAAGTGGAATGGAGATCACTTGAATCATTAAAGAATTTAAATCTCGATATGTGGATTTTAGTCCCAACCGGTATGGGTGTTAATAGATTATTAAAAAAAAATGGTGAAATATCAGATGTATGGTTAAATCGCTTAGAGAAATTTCTTGGTATAGAAAAGAGAGAAATCAAAGATTTATTTTACACAAAAACACCGACTCTTTTTGAAGAATTTACAGATATAAGAAAAGAAGATAAAGCAATAGAGAAATCGGCCATATTATATGCTGATAGATTAAAAGAAATATTTGAATATGTTTCTAAACCATATGAATTGAGAAATACTAATAACTCTATAATGTATCACCTATTTTTAACAACTAATAACAACACAGCAGTTAAAATAGCTAATGACATTGTCAAAAAATACAATAATTAATTATGGCAAAATCAAGTATTGAATGGACTGAAATGACATGGAATCCCACTACTGGATGTACAAAAGTATCTCAAGGATGCAAATTCTGTTATGCAGAAATTATGTCAAAGAGATTACAAGCTATGGGAATCGATAAATACAAAGACAATTTTGAGGTAAGAACCCATAAAAGTGCACTAAATATTCCTTATACATGGAAGAAATCCAAAATGGTATTTGTCAATTCAATGAGTGATCTTTTCCATAAAGACGTTCCTCTTGAATTTATTCAAAAAGTATTCAAAGTTATGCGGGACAATCCTCAGCATGTTTTTCAAATACTTACCAAACGAGCAGAAAGACTTTTAGAAATTAACAATCAGCTAAAATGGACCCATAATATTTGGATGGGTGTCTCTGTCGAGAATAAAAAAGTGGAACATAGAATAGACTTATTAAGAAATACAAATGCAAGGACAAAATTTCTTTCACTAGAACCATTAATTGGCCCTATTCCGAACATGAATTTAGATAAAATTGATTGGGTAATAGTAGGTGGTGAAAGTGGACATAATCCAAGACCAATGGATACAAATTGGGTTATAGATATTCAAGAACAATGTCAGAGAAATGAAGTGGCATTTTTCTTCAAACAATGGGGTGGCAAGAATAAAAAAAAGAACGGAAGAATCTTGAATGGAAAGACTTATGATGAAATGCCAGAAATCGAATTACAATTAAGCGTATAAAAAAGGTTTTCGTCAACATTGTTTAAAATAAATAGCAGGTGGGTAGTATATCATAGAATGGTAAAATAAAATAAATTTGATGTTATTAGTTATTCAATAAAAAGTCACAATTTGCAAACTTGCGACATGAGAGGAGTATAGGCTGTTCGCTTCTGTTTCGTCTGCATTGATAATTGTTAAATGATTATTGCTCATTGTAATAGCTGAAAGCTTTTATCTACCTTGATCTTATCGTTACTTTTGAGCCGTCTTCAAGTTCTTCATCAGGATGTGTGATCACCAATTCTCCGTTCTTTAAACCCGATAATACTTCGGCCATCAGGCCGCTTTTCTGGCCAATATCAAGAATCTTTATGTGAGCCCTTTTATTATTTAACACGAAAACGGCCCAATCCTGTCCCTTTCGAAACAGGGCGCTTGTCGGGACCTGCATGACGCTGTCTTTTTCCCAGACAACAAACTTTGAGATTACACGATATCCATCACCAAGGCGTTTCCATTCATCCGGGGGCGATACGATATCCGAGATAATCAGCACTCTTTGTTCTTCGACACCCAAAGCGGAAATTTTCGTAAAACCCACGGGTTCAACAGTTCGTACAATGCCATCCAGAGGCTTTTCGCCACCCCATCGATCATATATGACTCTCGTGCCGGTGATAATTTTGACGGCATCCGAGGATAAAACATCCGTTTCCACTTCCAGTGCTCTCGAATCACCTACATCAACCAATGGCTGGCCGGCAATTACCACTCCTTCACTTTTGTGATGAATCCTGAGGATGCTGCCGTTTACCGGTGAAGCGATCGGGACTTTGGCCGTGGTATCACGCACACCTTCGGCAGCGGAATAACGTAATGCCGTTTGGGCGGCTTCATATTCATAACGCGCGACCTGGACGGCGAAATTAGATGATCTCAAATAAGCCTGGGCTCGTTGAGCTTCGGCTTGTGCCTGATCGAGCATCCGCTGCGTAGCCGATCCTTCCGAGAATAAACTATTCATACGTTTAAGTTCTCTTTGAGCCAGTTCCGCATCTGCTTTTGCTGCTTTCGCCGTTTCTTTAGCCGCTTCAAGCGCCGCCCGTGTGGCCTGAACCCGGGCCCGGGCTTCTGCACGCCGACGTGGATCTAAAACATCGGACCGGAGGGGTTCGATACATAACAAGGTATCTCCACGTTTAATGGAATCGCCAACTTCCTGATCGAGGCGTAAGGCAATACCGGCAACAGGAGCGGTGATAATATAGCGGTCCTGAACTCGCGTTCGGCCTTCTTCTTCAACAGTGACACGAAGCGGTCCTGAGGCAATCTGCCAGGTATCCACTTTTATTGGCCGGGGCCAAAAACCGTAAACCAGGAACAGTAAAACGATAATAATTGCTGATATTATTCCAATCTTTTTTCGAAGATTCATAGGTCACTCTCTTGTTTTAAGAACACCAATTAAATCCAGGTGATCGATACGATGACGAACAATTAAGCCTGATATCGTTGCCGAGATAATTACAATAGTGGCGGCAAAGGCGTAAGTATCCCTGTTAAGGACTAAAGGTATGCGATATAAATCTGTTGACAGAGCTTCTACAAAATAAGCAGTTATCCCATAACCGATTAGAAAACCCGCGGGGATTGCGATGAACGTTATAACGGCTAGTTCACCAAGCAGAAGATAGGATATCTCCGCTCTTGTAAAACCCAATACCCGGAGGCTGGCCATTTCCCGGCCTCTTTCGGAGAGGGAGATACGGGCGCTGTTGTAAACAACGCCAAAAACAAGCACCCCGGCAAAAAGCGTAAGTATAAAAGTGTAAATAAGAAGGTTCTCACCAAATGTATCATACAGGTTCTGTTTTACCTGGGTCGAAATGGATACAGCCGCAACCCTTGGCCTCTCTTTTAAATCATCAAGAATATCCTGCTGTTTCGCCGGATCAATCTTCAGGTATGCACCGGAAACGGCGTATCCCTCTTTCATCATCCTGTTTAGGGCACTGATATCCATATAACCACCAACACCAAGAAACTGGCTTATCAAACCCGTTACAGGAATCTGCAGTTTCGGACGGGAGCCTTCCAACACTTCAACCGTTAATAAGTCTCCTTCCTTAACATGCAGTAATTTACCCAGGTAATCAGTTAGAATGATCCCCTCAGGAGGGATTTTAACTTCTTTCAAATCAGTGTTGATCAACCTGCTCAATTCCCCGTTTGGCTGCATACCCTGGATAGAGGTGAGGTAGGTGTAATATTCATTGCGAAATCGTACGGGAACCGAACGGAATATCTCCGTATGAAATACACCGGGAAGACTTTGTATTTCATACAAGGAGCTGTATGATGTTGGCTCTATGAATGATACGGCAAGATCTTCTCTCTGAATGAGATTGAATTGTAAGCCCATTTCATAATCGATAGCGTCGTCCGAGAAGCTTCCGACAACAAGAATAGAAGTGGCAAATGCTATGCCCAATGAAGTAAATATGGATTTCATGGGACTTCGTTCCAGGTGCCGGATAATCATACGTGTAGGCTGCGCTAAGAACCTTTTTATCCCTATTCGCTCGATAAAAGATTCCCTGTAACGAACGGGTTGTTCCGGGCGCATGGCAATAGCTGGTGGTAATAACGTTGCTTCACTGACAGCATGCAAGGTACCGGTTACAGCTGCGCCGGCTGTAACAAAAAAGGCAATAATTATAACATACGCGGGTATTTTGTAGAGCAGGTAAGGAAACCGGAAAAATTCCATGTACAGATTGCCAAGGCCCCTGCCCGTCCATATACCCAACAAGAGTCCGAGTATAAATCCCAAAATTACGATAACCATAACTTGTTTCAGATAATGCAATCCAACATCGATATTGCTATATCCGAACGCTTTCATGATCGCGATCTCCTGGCGTTGTATGCGAATCAGGCGGCTGAGAACAACATTAAGTAAAAAAGCGGCAACACCAAGAAAGATAATGGGCAATATTGTTGCCGTGGTTCGAAGTTGTTTGAATTCCTCAGATAAAAAGCGATGGGAAAGCTGGTCTTTACGTTCATAAGCTCCTAATCCGCCATATGGTTCAAGGATCACATCCAGTTTGTCAATGACTTCTTTGATTTTGGCACCGGGAGTTAGCGTGAGTGAGACATTATTAAACGCGCCTTCCATATCATAGGCACTGCTTAGGGGGGAACGGCCCATCCAGAATACACCATATCGTTTATAGTCGGGAATCCATGCCCCGGGGGCTATCTGGTATATAAATTCCGGTGAAGATGCGGTACCTACAATAGTCAAAACCTTGCGTTTACCATTGATGATGATCGTCAGGTGATCACCGGGTCTTAATTGGTGGGCTTCCGCAAAACCTTCTGAAATAACAATTTCATTATCATGATAAGGTTCTATCAGGCGACCCACTTTCAAAAGCAAACGATTTAACAGAGACTGGCCATCATCGGGTATTGATACGAGAATACCGGTAATTGGCTCTTTGAAATCGGCTACCTCAACATTTACTCCGGCAAGAACGCGGGTTTCTACAGTCTGTACTCCCGGTATATCCTGAATACGTGCTTTTACATTTTCAGGTGCACGTTTGAGATTGGCAAATACTTCTGCAAAATGTTGTGCCTCATAATAATTTTCCTGCGTATTTTGAAGGGAATCAACCGTACTTAGAGACATCACAAAAATAGATACCCCACAGGCAAGAATCAGCGCAATAGCCATGACCTGCCCGCGCATGTGCCATGTTTCCCGCCATAATTTATGATTGATCGCTTTCATAAAATCACCAATGCAGGTCTTGTGGAGATTTTTTTACTTTATTCTCGTAAACCTCGGATATCTTGCCGTCGCTCAAATGGATAACACGATCTGCCATATCGCCAATAACTACGTTATGAGTAATAACGGCTGTAGTTGTACCCAGTTCTTTGTTGACTCGGTCTAAGGCTTCGAGGACTACAATACCTGTCTTGGAGTCGAGTGCCCCGGTTGGCTCGTCGCAAAGCAAAACTTCCGGATTTTTGGCGATAGCACGGGCAATTGCCACGCGCTGTTGTTCACCACCGGAGAGCTGTGCCGGGAAATGGTCCAATCTGTCTGAAAGTCCAACAATGGCAAGTGCTTCATCAGGTTGCATCGGATTCCTGGCGATCTCGGTGACAATAGCCACATTTTCACGTGCCGTAAGACTTGGGATCAGGTTGTAAAACTGGAATACAAAACCAACAAAGAAACGGCGATATTCGGTTAATTCCTGTTCAGTTGCTTCCGTCAATATGTTATCGTGGTAGGAGACATAACCGGATGTTGCCGTATCCAAACCGCCAAGTATATTTAACAGAGTGGATTTACCGCTTCCCGATGGGCCGAGTAAAACAGCCAGTTCCCCGGAGTAAAATTCAAGATCGACGCCCCGGAGTGCCTGAACCTGAACTTCACCCATATCATAAATTTTGGTGAGTTCCCGTGCACGAAAAACAACAGTACGTGAGGAGGTAACCGTATTTGTTTGATTCGCAGGCATAATCCCCCCTTACCCGGTTAATATTGGCTACAACATCGGCAGATTGGCAAAATCAAACGTAGATTATTAATTGTCTGAATACCGTTACCTAATCGTAAAACGGTTTATCCGGACCTGCTGTTATAGCTATAACTTATTTGATATCAATAGGTAAAATAGTTTTTGTTCACTTAATCGATTGTAAGGCAGGCTGAGATGGCAGTGTAGAAAGAGGACGGTAATCTTTGTAAGGGAAAACCGTATTCAATTATCAATGTCCAATTAACAATGTGTTCATGCCTGAATAAGGTTGACTGTTTTAATGGTAAAAGGAAGATTTGATGATGGCTTCTAATAATTCACTATAAGTATTTAACATCGTTGATAATGAAACGGGCATATGTGAAAGTTTCATCACCATCTTCCCAGGATACTTCCGTTTCTGTAGGTATCATAACACCATTCATATCACGATAATTTTTGTAGGATGCCGACCATTTTTGTTTAATGAATTGACCCTTTTGTTCCCGGTAACGATCACTGGTTGTTGCATATGTAATTTTCCCGTAGTCATCAAAATAAAAGGTCCCCGATGCTTTCCTGTCATGGTCATGGATAATTGCTTTTGCAGAATGTTTATCGATAGATTTCCACTGTATATGGTTACCGGTTAAAAAAGCTACAGGGAATAACGGCATTTCAAATAAATAGCGCAGGAGTGATGAGATATCCAGTTGTTCCCCTTTTGGATCCCCTATGGTGAACGTCGACCAGAGCTTGACAGTCATTCTTCCTTCCCCTTTCACATAACGGTCTCTGGCCTGTATCCAGAAAAGCGGGGCCGGTTTTACCTGTGCAAACCAAATAAATCCGGGGTGATTTACTGAAAAATATTCTTCTCCTTTGACAGGCATCCATTTCTGCCCGGAATCCGTTCTGAAGCTTCCGTTATGTTTCATTCGGACAAAAGAGACCGGCGGATGATCGATGATTTTACAATACGCGAAATACTGGTGTACTGGTTCCGGTAAATTCTCTAACATATTGTTATCAGGAGGGGGGATCAGTTCTTCATTTGCTAAGAAGGAAAGGCTCTTTATTTCATTCATCACCTGTTTGTGAAACAGATAGTGATTAAATAGTACAAAAAGAGTGAATCCTGTTATCACCAGGATCAGTAGGATGGCTATAATGTTCAGCATGCGTTTTTAATAAGTCGTTGATGAATAAAACATTATCTCAGTATAGCTATTTTTCAAATGAGAAGGTGTCAAATTTAATCCTCAATATAATATCGCATTATAGGACGTGTTTCCGACCGGCGCTCAACTTCCCGGAACCCGGCTTTTATAAAGGCCGAAGCGATACCCGTGTAAGCAAAAACAGGTGGAATAGTATCTTTTCCTTTCTTTGGTTCAACCGGATAACCTTCTACAATCTTACCATCTTTGTCTTTAACATAAGCAACCGCGGCTTTTAGCATCTCCACACTTATTCCCCGGTTTCGGAAAGATTTATCCACGAAGAGACAGACAATGGACCATACAGAATTGTCATCAATTTTTTTCAGAATACGGGAGCGTTCCAGCCTGGGAAAATCATCCCGGGGGGCAACAGAACACCATCCCACCGGTTTCTCGTCAATATACCCGATAATACCCGGAACAGTGCCATTATGTATTATCTCTGACATCGCATTTCTGTTTTTGTCGCCTTTTTGCTCTTGATAAACAGAGTGTGATAATCGCCAATACATGCACCAACACCCACCACAGGCGCCCCGGGTTCCGAACAAGGTCCGGAAATCCTGCCATTGGTCGGAAGTGACCGGAAAAATCGTGATATCTTTCATGGGATTCATTCCGGTATTTATTGAAAATTATTAACGTTTTTTTGAGGCAAGCAGGCTTATTCCTATAACCAGGCTCAATCCTCCGGCTCCCCAGATTATCCAGTGTGAAGAATCCTTCTTCTGTGCGGATAGTTCCAATTTGCCAATAGAAATTTCCGATCGGCTTTTTTCATATTTTTTATATCCCCAAAACCCAAGACCAATGGATGCTAAAATCAGTATGACTCCTATAAAATTTTTCATAATCCTAAAATTTAATTATCAGTACTATTTTTATACTTCACTAAACAGCTAATCCACAAAAACAGTCTCCGCTTTTGTGTCTTCAATACATAGATTTACAGTTCTTTGTTCAGCCCTGGTACGATGCGTTTTTCCGGCCGGAATCATAAAAGTGTCATTTGAACCCAGTCGTACGGTTTCCTCCTCCTGAAATTCAATGACCAATTCACCTTCGAGCACAATAAACAACTCATCAGATTTTGGGTGATAATGCCATCGGTAGTCTCCTTCAATAACAGCAAGACGCAAACAATGGTCATTAACCTCATTTACGATAAAATTTGAATATTTTTCAGATACGGAATCACTTAGAGATTTTAAATTAGTAACCTGCATTTATATTAAGTGGTGATCTATTATGTTTTAGTGTTATCATTATGTTGCAACAGAATACGTAATTGTTCATTATCAGCATAGACTTGCCAAAGTAATATTTTCCCATCCCGGATATGTACTCTCCAGGCGGCATATGTCTGCCAGAATTTGTCATGATAATATCCACTGGCGGCACCGAAAACAGCTGCTTTCCGATGATCAGGAATCATTTCGTCTACAGTAATTTCATAATCGGATATCATATCAAAATAGTTTGTCCAGGCAGATCGCATGTCCGAAGATCCGTGAACAGTATTACCCGATGAATCGACTAAAGTATGTTCCGGGTGCATCAGGTTGAGCATCCTGTCAACTTCATGATCATTTATGGCAGTTATATACGATTCTATGACTTCGATGGTTTCCATATGGAAATATAAAACCGAAGATAATCATAATCATGATAACTACCGTTTTATTAATAAGTTTCTCATATTTCTAATGATTAGCTGATCAGAGTGACAGGTGGTTTTATTATTGTGATTGATCGGTCGGTATTTTAGTTTATAAGAAATTGACTAATGAAGAAACATACGATCCCCATGAAGATATATCATAATCCACGATGTGGTAAAAGTCGGGAGACACTAAAAATATTACAGGATAACGGTGTGGAACCGGAAATCGTTAAATATCTCGATGATGTTCCTACGGCGGATGAATTGAAAAATATTTTAGACAAATTAAAGATGAAGCCTGAAGAGCTTGTTCGTAAAACAGAAAAAATCTACAAAGAGAAGTTTAAGGGAAAAGAGTTATCGGATGAGGAGTGGATAAAAGCCATGACTGAATATCCCAAACTAATTCAGCGGCCTATTGTTGTAAAGGGAAATAAAGCCGTACTTGGCCGCCCGCCGGAAAACGTAAAAGAGCTCATATAAGATTAGTAAGGCCACTTAGAAAAAGTGGCCTTTTAAATTAGTGTTCTCTATGCCCCATGCGATTAGCATTTCAAATGAATGTAATTTTCCCGTTTTATTACAATATGCTACTCTTTAAAACGAATAATAGTTCGGGTTCCCATTCCTATAACAAACAGGATACCCAGCCATAACAGAGCGTTAAATCGGGCGTGCTCACCTATGAGGTTACCATGCAAATCATAAATTTCAGTCCCATTCCAAATCGGCCTGAAAGTAGTGTGAGTAACCGGGTCGCTTGTCTGAGCGGTTTGTTCTTTATTTACAGATTGATATTGATATGGCGGGAATATAAAAGCCAGTAAAAAGAGGATAATACCGATAATAACAATGTGCTTAACATTCATGGGGATCAATTAAGATTCAAAGATCATTCATAATAGAGTGAGCAATTTAATAGCTTACCCTCTATTTAAAAAGGGTCTGAACATTATTTAATTTTTTTTATAATCCTGCACATGTGAAATTTTCAGTATTTTGTTATTAGGCTTTGTGATATTCATGTAATCCACTTGTGATACTTTTGTGATTAATTCCTGTCTAAGCATGGTTAAATAACGAGTGTACAATCTGACTTAACACTTAAACCATGAAAGCCATGAAACCCAAAAATA
>DATFMH010000058.1:0-6995 GCA_035267045.1 Balneolales bacterium | reverse complement strand
GCTCCTAAGAAAAAATCCTCCAAGAAGTCTAAAAAATCGAAAAAGGCAACGGGTGCTCTTACTTTAGGGGAGATGTCCGGACTCGAAGATTTGAAACGGAAACTGGAAGAAAAGGAAGATACAGACAGTGAAGAATAACATATAGCTGTTCTGACGTTTTAAACACATAGTGCGAAACATTAAAGGAGATACAATTAATTTTGTGTCTCCTTTTTTTTGGCTCACAATTAATAGAACGCAGATGACACGGATTATGTGGATTTCCTAAGATATTAAAGGAAAAACGGAGGCCGGGAAACGGAAGAAAGATGCATGAAATCAGGAATAGTGCCTGTGTGCCGTTAGGTACAAAACCCAGATGATATCCCACTCGCCGTGCCGTAGATACGGGATAGGAATGAAACGTGTATTAGGATATTAGGAATCAGGATGATTGGTTTGTCCGATGGGCTTCACCTTCAAGGTGGTGTCCATCAAATCACGTTATCATGCATTAATAGGTGAGCATCACTTCTTAAAGTGGAGCCCACCGAAGGTTGACTGTCTTCTAAATTCTGTATTCTATATTCTATATCACTGTTGTCCGATAAAATTTCAAAATCTTAAAAAAACCGGCCTGTTATACGTGGATCAGTCAAATTTTGTGAGAATCAGAAAAGAAGCCCCCAACGGCTATTTTAAGTTAACCGGAATCAAGATTATCTCGTTACGAGACGCTGTCGTAACAAACCGGCGGACACTCTGTGTCCACTCACAGGATAGCACCCGTCTTCCATTACTGATTAAGCATGACGGGACGCAGAGCATCCCGGCATACATTACGCCCCGGAGAGACGTAACGAGGGACTAAAGTTGGTAAGCAGTTACCTCGTTACGAGACTCTGTCTCGTAATGAACCGGCGGACACTCTGTGTCCACTCACAGGATAGCACCCGTCAACCGTTACTCATTAAGCATGACAGGACACAAGGCATCCCGGGGTTCATTACGCCCCAGAGATACCTAACGAGATACTAAAGCTTTCGGGATCATTGTTGAAAATTAACATAACGCTTGAGTGGATTAACATGTTTTTAAATCATTGAACAATTTAATTACGTTTTCCCCGGACAACAGTGATTCTATATTCTATAACAATTTTTTATCTCGAACTCAGTTTAATAATCATTATCTTGCATTTGATCAAAAGGTATTTATCTAAATATAGATAAATACCTTGTTATTTAGTTACTTTTAGTAAGAAGACATTCAGAATGATGGATAAAATAGCGTATCCCAAAGACATAAAAGGGATGTATGAACATTTGGTATCAAGAGTAGGAAACATTGTTCCGGAAGCAGAATTACGTATTAAGGCGGAACTTGCTTGTGAGATCAACAGGTTGAAAGAGGAAAAAAATGCTATCATCCTCGGCCATAACTATATGGAACCGGCACTGTATCACAGTATACCCGATTATGTCGGTGATTCATTGGGGTTAAGCAGGATTGCAGCTGACACGGAAGCCGATCGCATCATCTTTTGTGGCGTGAAATTCATGGCTGAGACAGCAAAAATACTCAACCCCGGCAGGATAGTCCTTTTACCCGCCGAGTACGCGGGATGCTCTCTGGCAGCAAGTATAACAGCGGATGACGTGCGTAAATTAAAAGCAAAATATCCCGGCATACCGGTAGTAACATATATCAATACCTATGCTGATGTTAAAGCCGAAACAGATGTTTGTTGTACGTCCAGTAATGCGACAAAAATAGTTAAGGAACTGGATACGGATACCGTTATTTGTATACCGGATGAATTTCTGGCTAAAAATGTTGCCAGGGAAACAGGTAAGAAGGTTATCTATTCTGATGGAGTCGTTACATCCGGCGAAGACACTATGATCGTCTGGAATGGCCGTTGTGAAGTCCATGAACAATTCTCTGTTAGCGATGTGGAAATGGTCAGAGCCCAATTCCCGGGAGTGGCTGTGTTGGCTCATCCCGAATGCTCTCCGGAAGTTGTTGAAGCTTCTGATTACAGTGGTTCGACAACAAAGATGATCGATTATGTCCGTGATTCTGAGAAAGATCAATTTCTGCTTCTCACCGAGTGCAGCATGAGTGACAATATAGCGGCTGAGAATCCCGGTAAAGATTTTGTGGGTTTATGCAGTGTTCGTTGTCCCCATATGAATCAAATTACACTTGAAGATACATTAACAAGCCTTCGGGATGATAAATATCAGATTGAAATTGCCGAAAGTGTCAGAATCAAGGCTAAGAAATCGTTAGATAAGATGTTAGAAATGAGTTAATGTCTGTTTAGACAATATTATAAAGCAAATAAAAAAGGCGTTTAAAAACGCCTTTTTTATTTTATACAAAATCTTGTGTTAAATAAATAAGATTTAGGTAACTATATTTACAAGAATATTATTTTGAATCTTTAAAAAAGAAAACTTTACTATTAACGGCATCTTTACCACTCTTGATTTTAGTACCCGTCTCCCTGTTGTAGGTATATACAACATTTCTCATAGAATTCAATTCCTTTTCATTCGAATAAGTAACTTCTATAGCTTCTCCACTGGGTTCAAGTTTTTCCAAAGCCTCAAGTAGTGGACGAAATTTAGAAGAACTTTTTTTGGAAATTTTGATATCATTTCTTGGAACAAATTTAATTTTCATAATTTTATAACCTCTTTATATCCAACTTAATCATAGTTCATTAATAAAATAAGCAAATTCATACATAATATAATAAATTTTTGTTTTAAAATATTATAATAATTATGGCACTTGTATTGTAGTCATGATTTTTTCAATAATATCTTCTGATGTGATATCTTCTGCTTCCGCTTCGTAGGTTAGTATAATTCTGTGTCTGAGAATATCCATAGCAACTGTTCGAATATCTTCAGGAGTTACGTAAGCCCTGTGTTCCATAAATGCCTGAGCTCGTGCAGCAAGATTCAAATTAATACTTGCTCTTGGTGAAGCACCAAATCCTATCAAATCTTCAAGATCATCTAAATTGTAGGTGGCAGGTTTCCTTGTAGCAAATATGATATCAATAATATATCGTTCTACTTTTTCATCCATGTATATATCATTAATAACTTTGCGGGCATCTAATATTTTTTTTGGATTAATGACAGGCTTAAGTTTTTCCTTTGTCCCTGTTTTTGCCATCCGTCTCATAATCTCCAGTTCTTCGTTTTCATTTGGATATTCAATCTTGATTTTGAGCATGAAACGATCGACCTGGGCCTCAGGAAGAGGATAGGTGCCTTCCTGTTCAACAGGATTTTGTGTCGCGAGAACAAGAAAAGGCTCATCAAGAGGAAACGTTGTATCCCCGATAGTTACCTGGCGTTCCTGCATGGATTCAAGTAAAGCGCTCTGTACTTTTGCAGGTGATCGGTTAATCTCATCTGCCAGAATGATATTAGAAAATATGGGGCCTTTTTTTACCGTGAACTCGCCTTCTTTTTGATTATAGATCAGCGTTCCAAGTAAATCGGCCGGGAGAAGATCGGGTGTGAACTGAATACGTTGAAATTTGGTGCTGATAACCTGGGCCAGCGAACTGACGGTCAGCGTCTTTGCCAAACCGGGAACACCTTCGAGTAACACATGTCCATCAGCAAGCAATCCTATTAACAAGCGGTCGATCATGTATTTTTGACCGACTATAACTTTCCCCAGTTCATTAAAAATATCATCGATAAACGAGCTTGACTCCTCAATACGCTCACCGAGAGCTTGCATATCCACACTATAATTCTGCATAATCAGGTAACATTTTTTCTGTGATTAATTTGGTTCATTTAAAACTGGAATTACTGTAATTATAACGCTAAAGTTTCAAAAAACCTTAAGTGCTAAGGTAGAAACAGTAAGAATATTCGGTAAAATATTATTTTAAAAATCGGATAATTACAGCACAAAGATATTAAAATCTTTAATCGTACATAATTGTTAAGAAATAAAATTCTCCTTTGATCATTATTTAAAACTATAAAGAAATGGGAGAAGTACTTTCAGATATGATCTAAATCTGTAAACGATGGTTATAACGCCAATAAGTAATGGATATTATAAAGAAGTGGAAATGCAATAATCATTAAAAAAATAGTATTGATCATTATGTTTAAGGGTTATTATGTCTTTTATGCCAATAATAAATAAGAGGGGAATGTTCAGTAAAATGTGCCGGGTATAGCCATTGCGAAATTCATGATCACTAATTGTTCATTACTCATTATTAATTGCCTGTTATCACGAATTCCTCCTAATATTTCTCCCGGGGGAGACGTGTGGCCGAACCCTTAGGATTCATCTACATTGTTAATTATTCATTGATCATTACTAATTGTACGAAGCTGCCAGCTTAAAAACGCTAACACATTAATACTCCATCACTCAAACACTCTTATACTAAAAAAAATATTTAGCTGTTTAAGAATGTTAAAATGAGTATTATATTTCAGCCTGCAAGAGTAGTAATTATTCATCAGATGAAAGCTATTTTTGTTATTAAAAAGTATGTAAAGCAGGTTGACGACAGGTACAAATTTAGGTACCTTATCAACAAAATTTTATAAAACGTAAGTTATGGTCACGTATTTCTTTGTATTATTTGCAACATTGGCTATTGCATCAGCGATTGCCATGATTCTGAATAAAAATACAGTCAACAGTGCGCTATTTCTGGTAGTAAACCTGATTTCGTTATCAGGTATTTATTTATTGTTGCAAGCTCAGTTTCTTGCCGTAATCCAGATTTTAGTGTATGCAGGAGCCATCATGGTATTATTCCTTTTTGTTATCATGCTCCTGAACCTGGATAATGAAGAAAATATTTTAAATAAATTCCGGGTACGATACGGAGTCGCTTTTATTGTAGGTATAGTCATCTTAGCTCAGCTGCTTTATTCCGTTGGAACCTGGGCGAATGTTTTACCTACCGTATCACCGAAAATGGTTCAAACCGGTACCGTTGAAGCTGTTGGTGATGTATTATTCTCACATTATTTGTTGCCCTTCGAGGTGACGGCTATTTTGTTAACGGCAGCTGTTGTAGGGGCATTGCTTATTGCACAACGTAAAATTCAAACGAAAAAATAATGCAATTATCTTGGTATTTAGCGCTTAGCGCAGTTTTATTCAGCATTGGAGTATTAGGTGTATTGATACGGCGAAATGCTATTGTCATTTTCATGAGTGTGGAATTAATGCTAAATGCAGTCAATCTCACGCTGGTCGCTTTCAGTAGTCATTTTGGGGACATCAACGGGACCATTTTAGTCTTTTTCTCATTGTGTGTCGCCGCTTCGGAAGCAGCCGTCGGATTAGCGATTATAATTGCTATATTCCGGAATAACCTGACCGTTGATGTCAGTAAAATCAACTTATTGCGCTGGTAGAATTTGTTTTATCCACACACCTTATAAAGCCGCTCTTGTTACTATATGAGTGGCTTTTTTTATGAAACCCGGATTTCAAGAATGATGAAATTTGAAAGTGAACCACCGGGACGCAAAGCAGGCACGAAGAGAACGGCGTTTAGTTGCAAGTGCTAATTGGAAACAAACACCAACAAGCAACAACCAATCAAAATCTATCACATTAAGGTATTAACATTCCTAAAGGAACTCTTACCTATTCTCATGCCTTCCCATTATAATAGAGATAGCATTATGATTCCCGAGCAATTTTAATAACTGTTAAACTTATCGAAACGATGATTAAAATTATTGACCTCAATTTCTTCACTGATCAAACTATCGCCTCTTTTTTAGTGGAAACCAGCGACGGCCCATTTTTAGTGGAAACAGGCCCGGATTCGACTTACAAAAATCTTGAGAAAGGATTGCATTCCCTGGGATACGAACCCGGTGATATCAGGAATGTGCTGCTTACCCATATTCACCTGGATCATGCCGGAGCAGCATGGCATTTTGGAAAAATGGGAGCAACAATACACGTGCATTCGAAAGGGGGCCCGCATATGGTGAATCCTGATAAGTTGTTACAGTCAGCCGGACGGATTTATGGGGATCAGATGGATTATCTATGGGGTAAAATGGAACCAATTCCTGACAATCAGGTTAAAATTTATGATGACAACGATGAAATAGTGATTGGAGATAAAAAAATCAGAGCCCTTTATACCCCGGGACATGCACAACATCACCTGGCATATGAAGTTGATGGTGTCGTTTTCACGGGTGATGTGGGAGGGGTCAGGATTGGTGGAGTCGTTGAGCCGCCATGTCCGCCCCCGGATATCAATATTGAAATTTGGCGGAACTCGATAAATAAATTGCGGGATATTAAACCGGATTCATTATACCTGACTCATTTTGGTAAATATGATGATGTGGCTGATCATTTGGATGAGCTTGAGAGACGTTTACGGAAAACGGCTGAATGGATGAGAAAACGAATGAAAGAAGGAAAAAGTAAGGACGAAATCGCACCTGAATTTGAAAAATATGTGAAAGACGAATTGCTGAATGCCGG
The DNA here is from genome assembly GCA_035267045.1 of Balneolales bacterium. Lineage (GTDB taxonomy): Bacteria > Bacteroidota > Rhodothermia > Balneolales > DATFMH01 > DATFMH01. Next base: position 485 of record DATFMH010000058.1, on the reverse strand, counting down.
AATGAATGAACAAGAAGTGGAAAAATATGAATATGCCGATCCGGCATGGATGAGTGTTGGGGGATTAATGAGATATTGGACTAAATATCATCCGGAGGAGATATAATGATCAATGATCAATGATCAATTACCAATTACCAATTACCAATTACCAATTACCAATATATCTCGTAACGTTTTTATCTCGTAACAGGACTCTGTCCTGTTACGAACAGTTGGACACTCTGTGTCCAGTCTTGAAATATTAAATAACGTGAGGTTTGGATAAGAATCGCAGAGTTGTAATAATTACATTGAGAATACGACCTGTGAAAATATAACATATCATAACGACGGACGACTGACCATAGATTTTTGAAAATTGACAGCATATAAAAAAAGGGACAATCGAGGTAACCGTCCCTTTTTTTATCAAAGCAAACTAAATCAGTCTAAGAGAGCAATACCTCTATTGCTTTTTCGATGTAAGGAAAGATCAATGAGAA
>DATFMH010000057.1:0-32865 GCA_035267045.1 Balneolales bacterium | reverse complement strand
CAGACCGGTAAACACTATGATTGCCATGGTATTACACAAACTACCACGCGAACCGAAATAAGCACCAATTAAGACCATCCCTCATTAAATAACCTGAATCCTATAACCAATGAAAACATAATGACGACAGCTCTGCCCTATTTAGATTGAAGAAAGTTATGAATACTTAGTTATCCTCCTTTTTTCCTCATTCTGAAAATGATCCAGCCTGTTGTCAAAAAAGATCCGTAATAACTGGCATAAGCTAAACCGCCCACTATTCCAAAATCTCTGCCAAGATTTGCGGCGGTTGTAATTAACTTGGCAACTATCCAGGATATAACAAGACTGGAAGTAAGCATCCAGAATCCCGACTCTTTTCTTGTTCCCGATTTACCTTTAAAGAAACCTTCAATAGAATGGGATATTGGTGATATAATATATAAGATCACACTGGTACCTAAAACAAGTTACCATTGATAGATAATCGAATTCGTCATATATATTTTGTAATCCGACCGGGGGAAATCATAAGCAATTTCACTTTAAATATAGTTGGACAGCATATAGTTTCAAGATATATATATATATATACCTGTCATTAGTAAATATTATGGGGTATGATAAATCGAACTCCTATTTTCGTGATATTTAAAGTATGCTTTAATTTTTAAGGTGGGGGTTTATTTTCCGGTCAAAGAGTTGACACGTTCTATAAGTTCATCAAAATCGAGTGGTTTTATAAAATAACCGGCCGCTCCCTCATGTATTGTCTCTATTGCCGTATCTGTTTCTGAATAGGCCGTAATTATAATAGTTTTCGTATACTGAGATACTTCTTTCACTTTTTTAAACAGATCCAGGCCATTCATGACAGGCATATGTATATCGGTAATAAGGACATCAATTTTTTGTGATTTTATCAGTTCAAGTCCTTTTTTCCCATTTGCGGCAGTAAGACAATTATAACCCTCATCTTCAAGAACCAATGAAATTGATTCCCTTATGGCTTGTTCATCATCTACAATTAATACCGTACCCTTAGTCATTACATTGTCTCCTCATATAAAACCCAAGACAAGCTATTATACGTATTGTCATCTACCATATGTTCCCTTATAATCAATATCCCTGTTACTCTTTGTTAACTAAGTTATTCTTGGTTAATCGATTATCTTCCATTCATGAATAACAACTCAGCAGCGCTCTCTTGATAAATAGTATAACTCTCTTGATGTTCGCTTATCTCTCTACTTAGTTATCTGTCTCTCTTCTTATAAATGGATGCTATTAAAAGGCATCCGAAAACTACGCTTTTATTAATAAGTATTGCGTCTTCTTGAAAAACTCTCTTTAACATTTCATTGAAACATCAAATAATTATTAGAACATTTTTTTCATAATTTATTGTTTATTAAAACGTTTTTATAAAAAGTACTTATGTTTATTTTCAATATTATTTTCCGTTCTGAATAACTGTTTGCAATTCGCGTACCAAAAATTAATCGGAGGACAATATTTTTTTAAAAAAAACAAAAACAGGGTTTATGAACATTTCAGCATGCTTTTTTTATAATAAAAATCTCAATTAGGGGACGATCTTATATACAATAAATTCTTATGATCAGGAATTATTGCAGTTCTGCAATATATAATCTTATTAAATCTTGCAAACCTGCATATATAGTTGACCAGACAGTTACGATGATCGTGAAATTCTAATCTGACACTGGCGAATAGATTATAATAAAGTAGTCTAATATCCCGCAATCAGGCAGGTAGCGTCCCTTGTTGAATAATTTTTTAAAAAAATCAGAAAGTTTGATAAATATGGAATGATCCTTGTAAAGTATTATATCAACAAACGGAATTTTTAAAACATACTATTACAAATTCAAACAGGAGATTTAAGATGTTTCAACGAAAAAATCTATTCTCATTAGCCTTGATTGTCCTACTTGGCTTAAGCACAAGTGTTTTTGCCCAACAAAGCGATACTGTTCAACTATCTATTCAACCGGATAGTAAGATGCAGGTTAATGGGAATTCAACATTGCATAAATGGAGTGCCGATGTAAAAGAAATGAGTGGTTACTTCAAAGTGCCATCAGCTATACTTTCTTCCGATGTAAAAACAGGTCAGGAATTTTCAGAAGCTAAAATTACCGTACCTGTAGAAAAATTGGATAGCGGTGAAGGTGGAATGAATAAAAAAATGTATGGTGCCTTAAATAAAAAGAAGCATCCAAATATCACTTATTCATTGACATCAGCAAAAGTAACAGCCGTTTCTGATACATCATTCACACTTGATACCCAGGGTAATTTAACAATATCAGGTAATACAAAATCGATTGAAATGACAGTTACAGGGTACAAAACTGAGAATGGTTCACTTCGTTTCAAAGGTAAAAAAGATATGAAAATGACTGACTTTGGTGTAAATCCTCCTTCTGCACTATTCGGTACGATTAAATCGGATGATGACATCAGTGTAAGTTTTAATGTTTTAGCAAAAAGTTCAGGCTCTACAGCAATGAATAATTAATTGAGAAATTATAATCAAAAATTTTACGTCAAATATTAAATTATTGATTATACATCAGATATAGTTATAATTATATCTAAAAAAACGTTACTGTCAGGGAGCAAAGAAGTAAAGCCATGACAAAAATGGGAAAAATAATCATAACACTTTTTATTGTGTTGATTGCAGGGATGCCTACCTATACATGCATTGCGCAACCGATACAAAATGACCGTTATTCTGTTCAGGATGGCAGCAAAATCTGGATCGAAGGTACAACAACGGTAACAGATTTCAGTTGCAAGTCTAACCAAATCAATGGTTATGGCTATCTGCCAGAAGATTCGGTCGAAACAATGAGTACCTCACTACCTTCAACATACAACAAAACTCACGTGCATGTTTCCATGCAAGTCAATACAATAGATTGTGGGAAAAAAAGGATGAATAAAGACATGTATAATGCCATGAAGGCTAAAAATCATCCTGTGATTAAATATGATTTACTCAATGTCAATGGTTTTGCTCCTTCGGATACATCCAAGAATTGGTTTAAAGTATTTACCACAGGCAAACTAACACTTGCCGGGAAAACTAAAGTTATAAATATGATTGTAGACGGCCAGTTGCTCCCTGATGGTCGTTTTCATGTGGAGGGCAGTAAACAAATAAAAATGACGACTTTCGGAATTGATCCACCTACACCTTTCTGGGGTCTCATAAAAACGAAAGATCAAATTACGGTACATTTCGATCTTTACGTCTCTAACAATTCTATATCAAACCAACATACCGACTAAATTTCACAAGTCACCATTATCATTTTTTATTTCAAGCTTCGCCATCTTTCTGGATAATGTTGAGGGATCTATTCCTAAAATACGGGCTGTTTCTGTGCGATTTCCACCCGTTCTTTTCAGTACATTAATAATGTGATTTCTTTCATAAGCGGCAAGGGCTTCATTAAGATCATCGGTTTCAGTATTATAGTCAGAGATATTATCATCGCTCTTCATTGATGAAGGCAAGTCGGATGGAATGATATAATCTTCATTGGCTAATAAGACAGCACGTTCTATTACATTTTCAAGCTCCCTAACCTGCCCTTTCCACTTATATAACATCAATATTTTCATTACTTCATTATTGACGCCTTTTATTTCACGGTGAAACTCCCGGTTATATTTATCTATAAAGTATGAAACCAATAAAGGGATATCCTCTTTTCGCTCACTTAACTCCGGTACATTCAGTTCTATAATGTTTAAACGATAATATAAATCCTCACGAAACCGGCCTTCTTCAACTTCTTTCTCGAGATTTTTGTTTGTTGCAGATATTAGCCGTACATCAACATTGAAAGCTGAATTAGCCCCTAAAGGACGTATCTCTTTTTCCTGTATGGCCCGTAAAAGTTTTACCTGAACATTTTCAGGCAGATCACCTATTTCATCCAGAAACAGTGTTCCCCCGCTGGCAGATTTAAATACCCCGTCTTTGTTACTATCAGCGCCACTAAAAGCACCCTTCCGATATCCAAATAATTCTGATTCAAATAAATTTTCAGGTATCGCACCACAGTTAACCGGTATGAAAGGTTTATCGCTGCGATCACTATTGGCATGAATGGCACGGGCTACCAGCTCTTTACCGGTCCCACTTCTACCCGTAATCAGGACGCTCGTTACTGCTTTAGCCACCCGCTCAATCATATGATAAACATTTTTCATGGCGGTGCTTTCTCCAATAATGAAGTTGAAATTATATTTCTGATCGATCTGATCTCTCAAAAACTTATTCTCATACTCCAATTCCTTATGCCGCATTAGGTGACGAATGCGCAATATGACTTCATCAAAATCCAATGGTTTCATGATATAATCGGAAGCCCCGCTTCTCAACGAATCGACGGCTGTCTGTACCGTTGCAAAAGCTGTAATAAGAATTACCAGGGTTTTGGGAGATAATCTTCGAGTCTCTTTCAGCAATCCTATTCCATCTAACTTCGGCATACGGATATCAGTGATAAGAATATCAATATCATTCTCCATGATCATATTCAGAGCCGATTCCCCATCTCCCACTGAGACACAATTGTATCCTTCATCTTTTAGTATCAGCGACAGAGATTCCCTGATTTCTACTTCATCATCCGCTATTAAAATTGTTCCATTCATGCATCAGGATTATTAATAGGTAACTCAATTATGAAAGTGGTGCCGTTACCCTTTTCAGATTTTACTTTAATTTGACCGTTCAAACGTGTTATAATACCGTGACTGACTGAAAGCCCCAAACCTGTACCCTTACCAACTTTTTTGGTGGTAAAAAATGGTTCGAATATTTTACCTTTTATTTCTTTAGGTATTCCCGGCCCGTTGTCCTGAACTTTAATTATAGCACTATTCGTATTCATTTCCGTACTAATAATAATTGTTTTATTATCACTCTTTTGAATGGCATCTACCGCATTCAACAAGAGGTTAACCATTACCTGGTTAAGATGATCGGGTACCAATGTAATTTTAGGCAGTTTCTTATCGAAATCTAAATTAAAATTGACGTCACGGCATCTCGCGTCATGCTTCAGCAGGCCGACGGATGACTCAATGACCTCGTTTATTTGTGTCGACGTTGAGCGTGCTATTGACGGCCTCGAGAAATCAACAAGATCCCGGACAATTTTGGTAATACGGTCAATATGTTCCCGGACTTTGCCCAAATTATCTTTTGTGAAAGACTCCTGGGTTCTTCTTTGTACCAATTGAACTAAGGAAGAAATTGAGGCAAGTGGATTCCCCACTTCATGAGCTACTCCTGCAGCCATGTGTCCGATAGCGGCTAATCGTTCAGACTGTTGTAATTGCTTTTCCTGCATTCTTGCTTCGGTTATATCACGCATTATTTGCGAACGTCCGACAATTTTTCCCTTTTCATCCTTAATTACAGTTTCTGTAAGTTGAACCAATATCCGTTTGCCGGAATTATTAAGCCTTTCCGTTTCATAATTACTTATATACCCCTTTTCCTGTACAACCGACCGGATATTATCCAGTTCATTCGTTTTCAATACATCATCGGGTATTAATACAGTAATTGGCTTACCTATAATTTTACTTTTTTTCCAATCAAAAATCACTTCTGCTCCATGATTCCAACTCCTGATAATATTATTATTATCAAGCGTTAAAATGGCATCAGCGGAACTCTCAATAATATCCCGAAATCGTTCTTCCGTTTTTTGGAGGCGATCCCTATATATGCCTCTGTAGTTATAAACGGTCCAGGCCGCCCACGTCATTAACAGCAATGATGAAATTATACCTCTGCTTACATATAGCCACCTTAATGTATTTAGAGAAATATTTTTTATTAAGAGAACCTGAAATATTTCAAATACACCAAATATTGCCGCAACTATAATTATAGAGGAGAAAAACAAATATCCGAAACGTACGTATTTCAAAAATCGGATAATTGCCTCAATAGAATATTTGCTTCTCTTGAGTTTTGATTTGTTATTTTTCCCGGTAGAACTCATACTAAAATCATAAACATATCATGTTGAATATTATATTTTGCCACTCAACATGACAATAAATTGGAGGTCAGATAAATACAGGTAGTCGATACAACAAAAAAAACGTTTAATGCTCTCTTGAAGGTACATATTTTTTATCTCTTTAATGCATTCATTTACTCACTACGCTTTCGATTGCATGTAAATATAATGCATTGTAAACATTGTCAAAATTTTTTGTTGGAAACGGGAACAAAAGAAGTTTGTAGGCTGTTACAACAACTTTATATGGTGAAATAATTAAATGTTAAATTATTTGTCCAACATGTATTTTTAAAATAATTTATTTTGTAACTTATACGTTGTAACTGAAAACAAAGATTAATTCACAAAAAAACGGATAGTCAAATAAACGGTATGATTTACCAACAACTACATATTCATGCCTCTTATACAATGCATCAGGATATCAATTCAGCCATTCCTGCATCCTGTTGTTGCTGTTGCTGTTGTTGTTAATACCGTATCGGCTGCCCAACTTTATTAATTAGCTTAAATCTACTCCGGGTACAGCCATAGGACATTGATAAATATGTCCTCGAATTAATTCCCTTTAACACTTTTTCCGGTTTTCATTCACTTCATTAACAGATTTTGAATTATGCCAGTAACACTATCCCAAAATAATATCCTCGAAAAATATCTTACTGAGATAGGTTCTTTAATAGGAAATACACCGTTATTCCCATTACACCGTTTTTCACATAATAAAAATGTAAAGATATTTGCTAAAATAGAATGGGAACAATTTGGTGGCAGTGTAAAATCAAGGGCTGCATATAATATTATTAAACAAGCCGTTTACAGTGGAAACTTAAATCCGGATAACAGGTTACTCGATGCAACAAGTGGAAATACTGGTATTGCTTACGCTCATATAGGAGCTTTTACAGGCATACCTGTCACTCTATTTATGCCTGAAAATGCATCCAAAGAAAGGAAATCGCTTCTGAAGGCGTTAGGCGCTGATCTTAGATTTACATCCCGGTTTGGCGGAACAGATGAGGCACAGGAAGAAGCACTGGCTCTATATGAATCAAACAGGGATCAATACTTTTACGCCGATCAATATAACAATGAGAATAACTGGAAGGCCCATTATCACACTACAGCCAATGAAATAATAGATCAGACTAATGGCCAATTGACACATTTCGTAAGCGGTTTGGGAACGACCGGTACATTTACAGGTACTGGCAGGCGTCTTAAAGAATATAATCCATCAATAAAACTTATAGCATTACAACCCGAAACAGCTTTACACGGAATGGAAGGTTGGAAACATCTTGAAACGGCGCTAGTACCCGGTATTTTTGATGATTCCGTAGCCGATGATATCAAATTGATTAATACCACCCATGCTTATGATATGATTAAGCATGCAGCCAGGGAAACAGGATTGTTACTGAGTCCGTCATCAGCTGCGAATCTCGCAGGAGCTATTCAAATAGCCGATGAAATAAATGAGGGAGTTATTGTTACCGTATTTCCCGACAATGCAGATAAATACAGTGATGTTTTAAATAAAATTGTTCAATAAAAATGAAACGAATGTCAGAAGTTACTATTACACAGGAAGTATCCGATTTTATGGAGAAACACGCCGAAGAAACCTATAACAACGAGTGCTGTGGATTTCTATACGGACATGAAAATGACGCACGAAAGATTACGCTTGCACAACGTGTGGAGAATACAAAAGACGGAGACAAGAGACGTCGTTTTAAAATAGATCCCGATGATTACAGAAAGGCAGAGTTATTTGCCGTTCAAAATAACCTGGATTTACTGGGTGTATATCACTCACATCCCGATCATCCGGCCCGTCCATCGGAACATGACCGAAAACAGGCAGTACCATTTTTCTCCTATATCATTTTATCCGTCATGAGCGGTAAAACAGCCGCTATAACATCATGGCAATTAAATGATGATCATCAATTTGAAGAAGAAGAAATTAAAACACTACAAACAAAATCATTATAAAATAGTAACAACAATTATGGCAAAGATTATTATTCCTACACCACTTAGAAAATTCACTGACAGATCTAACAGTTTTGAGACTTCATCAAATACGGTGGTTAAGTCACTTGAAAACCTGGTCGAGGAATATCCTGACCTTAAGAAACATCTATTTGACGATGAGGATAATGTACGTTCATTCATCAAAATTTATGTTGGTGACGATGAAATTGATCCGTTGAACAATGGAGAGACTTCAGTGGACGAAGATACAATCATTAGTATTGTTCCGGCAATCGCCGGAGGCTCAATCAACTGATAATAACAATCACTATAGAATGGATGACTAAAAGCTTTTAATACTATGTATAACGGACAACAAATTAAATCAAACGGCAATATTTCTTTTGATAAAAAAGAATTAGCTCATTATAACCGCCATCTTATTATACCCGAATTCGGGATGGAAGGTCAGCAAAAATTAAAATCGGCAAAAGTTTTGGTGGTAGGTACAGGTGGTTTGGGAAGTCCCTTACTTCAGTATCTTGCGGCAGCTGGCGTTGGCACCATTGGTATTCTCGATTTTGATATTGTTGAAGAGAGCAACCTGCACCGACAAGTATTATTTGGTATTTCTGATGTCGGCAAGCCGAAGGTGGAAGCAGCTAAACATAAACTTAGTGAGATAAATCCCCATATCGATATTCATGTGCACAACGTCCGGTTAACATCAGAAAATGCTTTGGATATTATAAAAGACTACGACGTTGTTGCTGACGGAACAGATAATTTCCCAACACGATACCTGGTGAATGACGCCTGTGTATTTTTAGATAAACCTAATATTTATGCTTCCATTTTTCAGTTTGAAGGACAAGTATCCGTTTTTAATTACGTCGATTCAAATGGTGAACGGGGACCCAATTATCGCGACCTGTTTCCAACTCCTCCTCCTCCCGGCCTTGTACCAAGTTGTGCCGAAGCCGGTGTGCTCGGAGTATTGCCGGGCATCATAGGGAGTATTCAAGCCAATGAAGTCATTAAAGTCATAACCGATGTCGGGGATCCTCTTGCCGGCAGGTTATTTTTATTTGATGCCTTAAGTTTTATTACAAGGACTGTAAAAGTTAAAAAACGGTCTGATAATCCACTTACAGGTGATCATCCTACACAAACAGAATTAATTGATTATCAGGAATTTTGCGGAATCCCGGATGACGAGAATGGTAATAATGACATAAATGAAATAACCGTTCAGGAATTTAAGGATAAACTGGATAATGGTGTAGATATTCAAATAATTGATGTACGCGAACCCTATGAATACGAGATATCCAATCTGGGTGGCGAATTAATACCGTTAAATACCATATTGGAGCAACACGAGAAGATCTCCAGAGATAAACCCGTCGTTGTGCATTGTAAAGCCGGTGTACGAAGTGCAAGAGCCATCCGCCAATTAAATGAAAGTTATGGATTTGATAATCTTTATAATCTAAAAGGTGGTATTATCGAATATGCCAAACAGGTGGATGAAACGGTACCACAGTATTAAAGGATCCAACTAGTAAACTGAGATGGAACACAGACAATTATGGTGATCAATGAACAACAGGTTAGTTGCGGTTAATAAGAATACTGTATTGTAGCCCAAAGTTAAATGGTAATTCTAATGTAATCGCTGATTTTCGTTTTCTTTTAAAATCTATCACGTTATCCTATATGTATGTATAGGAGGTTTCCGGACTTAGGAAATCACAATAAAATATTTGTCAGTTTGAGACAAATTTCGGGGTACTTTGAGGCAAATAGTGGTTCTTATTAACAAAATGAGTGCGGAATATGGCCAAATCTAACGAGATTGCAGAAGATTTATTTAAGTCCGGCAAACTCATAGCGTTGTACCATTGATTTCTTAGCCTCTTAGCCATGAGTATGCCCCGAAAAAATATACACCGGTAGTGTGCTGTCAATGGTGATATAATCTTTTTATGATAGAATTTTAGAAGAGGTAGAGAGTTTTTTCAGGAATTCTTCCTCAAGCTTTATAATAAAGATGGGTAAAATTCCTGAATGCTACCTTTTTATACGACCAATTGTTGACGAGTACCATTTAAATAAATTGATATCCCCTTTAATTATGAATACCTGATTTAGTGAATATAATTTAGATCGGTTCTATATTTCGATAATAACTTAAAATGTTTTATATTTCATGATTGTAGAATCGGAATGAAAAACAAAGAAATGACCAGGGACTGAATCGTATAATTTATTTAAATTGTAATACTTACATTGCTAGTAAGTATTACAATAAGCAATTAGTAATATTTCATTCCAGAATATTTATCTCGCAGACCAGTCTTATTCCATTACAACAGAGATTATCAATGGATATTATAATACCAGAAAAAAATAACGAAGAATTTGAAACCCGAAATAAAGCGGAGGTTCTTGAAGAATTAGAACCTCAAGTCGAGAAATTAATGGAAAATCATAAAAAAAAGCGAAAGTTATGGTTTGCCAGTGATTTTCTACCCGCGAACGAAAAAATGGATGACAATGAAGAAAATGTCATTAGTAAACTCCGCGAGAGAGCACGGGGGATTGCTGATTCTGTCAGGGTTTCATTAGTTTTAAATCTTATTACGGAAGAAGGTTTACCCCATTTCCATCGATTACTCTCAACCTACCTCGGTGATAATAGCGTCTGGAAAAAATGGAATTTCATGTGGACGGCTGAAGAAGACCGCCATGGGTGCATATTAAGAGATTATGCAAGGGATTCCAGGTTATTCAAATTCCGGCACGTGGAAATGTTACAATATGCATACCAGGAATCTGGTTTTATTCCTTCATGGGACAGTGATCCCTATCGTGTATTTGTATACACTACTTTACAGGAACGTGCCACACAATACTCACATCGAAATACAGGTAAAGTAGCAGGCGGTGACGAACCCCTGCTTCAAGGGATATTACGAAGTGTAGCCGCTGATGAAGCTAAACACTTTACTTTTTATAGAAATGTGTTTAAACACATCCTTGAAATCGATCCAAACAGGGCTTTAAAATCCGCATTAGCCATTTTACCAAGTATTGAAATGCCGGGTCATTCAATGCCAAAATTTGGAGAAATGGCTGATATTGTGAGGAGGATAGGTATCTATGGACCATGGGATTACAAGAAAATAGTGGAAGAAGCCATAGAATTTTGGAATATCGAAGTCATGACCGGGTTGAATGAGGTTGGCAGAAAAGCCCAGGAAAAAATAATGCGTTTGCCTGAACGGTTGGAAAAAGTAGCTAAGTATATCGAACACAAAACAAATCAAAAATCATTTTCCTTCGATTTTATTTATGGCAGACAATTTTCTCTTTAAGAAGTATTTAAAAAATAATTTCTAAACCTGCATGATTATTAAACTTTTATGCAGGTTTTTTTTTGCTCATTACTCTCATTTTTTAAAAATCACTTATAAAGCTAAAATAAACGCATTTCCTCGTCTATTCTTTATGAATAACCCTTACGCATTAATTAATTATTATTGTTCAGGAGAACTTTAACAGCTTAAATTTGCTGATTGTTATTTTTTTACAATACTCCTTTGAACATCGTATATTTGAACCCATTTTCCATTTTAACTGTCGATTAATGACCACTATTACTATCATTGCGGTTGTATTATTTTTTGTAGCTTATATATCCGCATCAAAATACCGTAAACGCCGGGAACAAGCTCAAATTCTTAAAAGTAATTGGGGACTCACTTCCGATAAAGATCGAAAGTGGCCTAATATTCGCTTATTCCATGATTTATGGACATTATCATCCGGTAGTGAGGAAATCATTGACGATGATACCTGGGATGATCTAAATATGAATGAGATGTTTTCATTGATAGATCGTACCTCCAGTGTAATTGGTCAACAATATTTATTTGACCTGCTTCACCGCCCTGTTTCAAATCATAAAGAGCTTGAAAAGAGGGAGAAACTGGTAAATTTATTAAATGATAATGAGGATCTCAGGGTGGCAATCCAACTGGAATTAGGTAATCTGAATTCCAAAAAAGTTGGATACCTGCCAAATTTGTTTCTCAATCAATTACCCAAACAGCCTCCTTATTTTTGGCTCTTCCTTATCCCCCCTCTTTTTGCTTTGGTATGTATTGTAACGGCACCTTTTTACCCACCTGCTCTACTTGGCCTTGTAGGTATATACTTTGTTAATTATATCATTCAATATTCCTATACAAATAAGATATATTATTTCACTGCACCGCTTTTTGGCTTAGGCACGCTGTTAAAATCATCAACAAAACTGGGGAAACGCCTGGGCAAGGAAGATAGTCCCATAAAAGATATCGGCAAAGATATGATGGAATCACTTCATTCCGTGAAAAAGCTTAAAAAATTAATATCCAATTTTTCAGGGTTAAATTCATCGGGTGATGATTTGTCTTATATCATTTATGAGTCATTAAATTATGTCTTTCTTCTGGAAGTAAACCTATATCTATGGTCTATTAAAACGATCCGGTCGAACAGGTCGGATATTCAACGATTATTTGAAACGACGGGATATATCGATTCCATGGTTTCAATAGCTTCATTCAAAGAATCATTGCCTGTATTATGCAAACCGTCATTTACCACTAAGGAAAAAACACTCAGTTACACATCTATTTATCATCCACTTCTTGAAGACCCGATACCAAATGACCTGCATATCCACAATAAAAGCATATTGATTACCGGTTCTAACATGGCTGGTAAGTCTACCTTCCTTAAAACAATCGGAATTAATCAAATTCTCGCCCAAACATTTTATTTCTGTTGTGCAAGTGAGGCAACTATTTCATTCTCGCGTCTCATAACATCCATGCGCCGTGAAGATGATATCATTGAGGGCAAGAGCTATTACCTTACTGAAGTGGAACGGGTGAAAGAATTGTTAAATCATTCCGATACATCTGTTCCGAATTTATTTTTGATAGATGAAATATTCCGGGGAACCAATACAGTGGAACGCGTTGCCGCTTCACGGGAAGTTTTAATGTATCTGAATAATCAAAAAGATATTGTCATCGCATCTACTCACGACCTTGAACTGCTCGATCTGCTTGATGGTGGATTTGAATTCTATCATTTCCGAGAATTCGTTCACGACGACAGTCTTGATTTTGATTACAAGATCAGAGAAGGGGCGACATCTACAAGAAATGCTATCGCTATCCTGCGGTTAACGGGTTATCCAGAAACGTTGGTAGAAAATGCCTTAAACCTATCCCATGAACTTGATAAAAAAAAATAACTTCTACTCTAAGGTAAAGCACATATCTTATATCGTTGTTTAATTTGCTGCAACCTGTTATTTCATTATTTTGGGTGCATTAAAAAAATAAATTTTAAATCAGATATTCTTCATACATGAAAGTATTAGTAACTGGTGGTGCCGGGTATATTGGCAGTCATACTTGTGTGGAATTATTAAATGCCGGTTTTGATGTTATTGTTGTTGACAACCTTGCCAATAGTAAAGAAATAGCATTAAAGAGAGTTCAAGAATTAACGGGTAGATCACTTACCTTCCATAAAGTGGATTTGCGCAACAAAAAGGCCTTGGACAACGTTTTTAGCAAACATGAGATAGAAGCTGTTATTCATTTTGCAGGTTTAAAAGCTGTTGGTGAGTCAGTTGAAATCCCGCTTGAATATTACCATAACAATGTCACCGGAACTTTAATGTTATGTGAAACAATGGCGGAGCATAATGTTAAGAAAATGGTATTCAGTTCATCTGCTACTGTTTATGGTGATCCACATACAGTGCCTATAAAAGAAGATTTCCCTTTGCAGGCTACCAATCCATACGGGCGAACAAAACTTATGATTGAAGAAATATTGCATGATGTCTATATAGCAGATCACGATTGGAGTGTAGCCTTATTGCGATATTTTAACCCCGTCGGAGCTCATGAGAGTGGTCGAATTGGTGAAGATCCAAATGGAATACCTAATAATCTTTTACCATATATATCCCAGGTAGCTGTAGGGAAACTGCAAAAATTATCTGTGTATGGTGAAGATTATCCTACACACGATGGAACCGGAGTACGTGATTATATTCATGTAGTTGATTTAGCTGTCGGACATTTAAAAGCTCTTGAAAAAATTGATACAACTAACGGTGTACTGACATATAATCTTGGTACCGGTAAGGGATATTCTGTTCTGGATGTCGTAAAGGCATTTGAAAAAGCATCAGGCAAGAAAATACCATATCAAATAGTAGATCGCAGGCCAGGTGACATCGCACAATGTTTTGCAGACCCTTCCAAAGCAAAAAAGGAATTGGGCTGGAAGGCAGAGAAAGATATAGACGACATGTGCAAATCAACCTGGCGCTGGCAATCCAATAATCCGGACGGTTATGGTAATTAAATGAAATAGATTTTTGATTAGACTAAGATATTCATGACGTTAGAAACAATAGTTGCCGCTTATGGTTACCCGGCATTATTCGTTGGGACAATCCTTGAAGGAGAATCGATACTGGTTATTGCCGGTTTCCTGGCCCATCGCGGCTTGCTTTTTTTACCATGGGTTGTATTAATAGCTTTCACAGGTTCATTTTTTGGAGACCAGTTTTTCTTTCATGTAGGCAGAAATAAAGGCCGTTCTTTTCTTGATAAACGCCCTAAATGGCAACCGAAGGTATCCAAAGTTCAACATATGTTCGATAAGTATAATACTTCTTTGATTTTGGGCTTTCGTTTCCTCTATGGATTGAGAACCGTAACTCCATTTATGTTTGGTATGAGTAACGTCAGTACCAAAAAATTTATGATTTTGAATGCCGTAGGTGCTTTAATCTGGGCAATTGTTGTGGGATTACTCGGTTTTATATTTGGCCATGTATTCCAGGCCTTCTTAGATGATTTCAAGCAATACGAACTCTGGATTATAGTCGGCGCCGTTCTTACTGGCGGATTATATAAACTATATCAACATTTCAGTGATAATAAGAGAAATACTATCTGATTCTGAAAACATTGTCTTTTAACCTGAAACAGAACTTATGCCCCATCATGCCGATGTGGTAATCGTTGGCGCCGGTGCTGCCGGACTTATGGCGGGAATATGGGCCGGACACACGAAACCCAATCGCAGAATAATCATCCTGGATAGCGCAAAAAAGCCTGGTGCAAAAATATTGGTTGCCGGAGGCGGACGATGTAATGTTACACATCATAAAGTATCGGAAGTTGATTATGCGGGTTCATCCCGAAATGCTATTAAAAAAGTGCTGCGCCGTTTCAATGTCAATAAGACTATTACATTTTTCCGGTCTCTGGGAGTTGAGTTAAAGAAAGAGGATACCGGGAAGTTATTCCCGGTGACTGACAGCTCTGAAAGTGTGCTTCATAGTTTATTAAGGGCTGCTGACAAAGCTAATATCCAATTAATTCATCCATTTAAGGTTCAACATATCACCAAAAAAGATGACAAATTTATTATCACCGATGGTCATGATTCCTTTATTGCTAAATCGGTAGTATTGGCGACCGGAGGTAAAAGTTTACCAAAATCGGGATCAGACGGACATGGATATTTATTGGCCAAGTCACTCGGACATACACTTTCGCATCATGTATTCCCTGCTCTGGTACCTCTGACATTACCCGGTACTCATTTTATTTGCTCATTAAGTGGTATAACCATACCGGCTACAATAGAAGTACAATCAGGCAGTGGAAAAACGCTCGAGTCTTTTACCGATTCCACCCTATTTACTCATTTTGGCCTTTCCGGTCCTTCAGTGCTCAACATTAGTCGATATTATAAAGCCGCAAAACTAAATGATCCGAATACAAAACTGATCATAAATTTTTTACCAGGATATACCTTTGAACTCTTTCATAATTATCTATTAAACAATCAAAAACAAAGAGTTTCTCAATTATTAAAAGACAAATTGCCTGATCGTCTCACTAAGGCTCTTTGTGAAGAAAATCAGGTTTTTGTTTCCGATCAAATTGATCAAATACCAAAAGCAAAACGCAAACAACTTTGTCGGTCAATCACTCAATATGATCTGCCTGTAAGTGGAGACCGGGGATTTAAATATGCCGAGGTTACCGCCGGAGGTATACCACTCGATCAGGTACATTTAAACACTATGGAATCAAGGATATGCCCGGGTTTATTTTTATGTGGAGAAATATTAGATGTAGATGGACGAATTGGAGGCTTTAATTTTCAATGGGCATGGGCGAGCGGCTATATAACCGGAATTTCTATTATCTAAATGTTGATGACTTAATTTATTGTTATGTTAAAGTATTATAGACTTTAACATAAGCCATTTATATGGTTACAAAAAACTAAATGATGAAGCAAAACAATAATCATCAATTAAAACTTGCCATGTTAATAGATGCGGATAATACACCACCGTCTATTATTGATGGCCTTATCGAGGAGATTGCCAAATATGGTGTAGCCAGTGTAAAAAGGATTTACGGTGACTGGACAAAGCCGCAATTGAATAGCTGGAAAGAATTATTATTACATTACGCTATACAACCTATTCAACAATTCAATTATACGGTAGGTAAGAACTCGACCGATAGTGCCATGATCATCGATGCCATGGATCTTTTATACACGGAGAAACTCAATGGCTTCTGCATCGTTTCCAGCGACAGTGACTTTACCCGTTTAGCTTCCAGAATACGTGAAGCCGGGTTAACGGTCTATGGATTTGGTGAAAAAAAGACACCTCAACCTTTCGTGGGAGCCTGTGATAAATTCATTTACACCGAAATACTTCGTAAAGATGATGAGAGTGTAGTTCCATCCCAACGTAAATCGGCAAATCAACTTAAAAGAAATACAAAATTAGTCAATTTATTGCGTAATGCCGTTGAAGATTCTGCGGATGAAAGTGGTTGGGCATATCTGGGTAATGTCGGTCAAAATATAGCTAATAAATCCTCTGAATTCGATCCCCGAAATTACGGGTATAAAAAACTCGGTGAATTGATTAACGCCATCAAACTATTTGACATAGATGAACGGTCATCTGAAAATGCCCCCGGAAAAGCCATCTACATTCGGGATAAACGAAGAAGTGCAAAAAAATAATTGTGATATTAATAATTATACTCTTTTTATTTAAACTGTATTATCTACTGTAAGTTATTATATTTCATTAAGTAATAAAAAAGAATATAGTTATTGATCAGGTATTGGAGTCTGCCAATGTTAGATCTCTTTATCCGGTTGGGACTGGCTTTAGCCATTGGTTTTTTGATAGGTATTGAACGTGGCTGGCAAGAGAGAACAGCCAGTGAAGGGCAACGTATGGCGGGTATACGAACTTTCGGTTTAATTGGACTTCTTGGTGGAATCTGGACTATCCTGGCTAATCAAATGGGTATCATACTGCTGGGTTTTTCATTTCTGGCATTTGCAGCAATTCTTATTATTAGCCATATCCAAAGTGTTAAAGAGATCCATGATGTTGGAATAACTACAGTCGTAGCCGGACTCATCACGTTCGCTCTGGGAGCATTAGCTGTTCTTGGACAGGTGGCGATAGCCGCATCGGCGGGTGTCGTTACAACCATATTACTAAGCTTAAAGCCTGTTTTACACCGTTGGTTGCAAAAATTAGAATCACAGGAGTTGAGCGCCATTCTCAAATTACTACTCATATCAGTAGTAATTTTACCTGTTTTACCTAATCGTGGATTCGGCCCCTGGAACGTTTTGAATCCATATGAAATCTGGCTGATGGTCGTGCTTGTCGCCGCATTATCATTTGTCGGTTATTTTGCCATAAAAATTGCCGGCCAAGAACAAGGTACCCTCTTTACGAGTTTATTTGGTGGTCTTGTTTCATCTACAGTTATAACTTTAAATTTTGCACGGCTGGTCAGGGAACACAAACATGAAAATATTCTTACAGCCGGTGTCCTCGTTTCCGCAGCAACGATGTTTCCGAGAATCCTGGTTATTGCCGGTATTATAAATATACATTTGGTGCTTCCTTTAGCTATACCGTTCGTAATTATGGCTATTGTCACTTACCTTGAAGCTCTTTGGTTTTGGAAAAGGAGGAAAATACATAATTCTAAAGAATCAATAGTATTAAAGAATCCTTTTCAGTTATCTACAGCGGTTAAGTTCGGACTTCTCTTATCGGCCATTATTTTTCTGGCATCTGTATTCAGGGCATGGTTAGGTGATGCCGGACTTTATCTTTTATCGGCTATATCCGGCATAGCCGATGTAGATGCAATTACACTCTCGATATCTCGTATGACAAATACTGATCTGTTGATAAGTGTAGCGACTTTTGCCATTTTTATTGCGGCTATTGTCAATACGGCAGTGAAAGGTTTCATATTTATGTTTATTACCGGTTTTAAAAAAAGTTATCGACTGCTTCTGGCTTTTTTAATAACAATTATTGCCGGTAGCCTCTCACTCCTTTTCTTGCCTATATGATTTTGTAGAAATTTAAATTCTTATACAAATCAATCATCTTTTCATTTATTGTTTTTTTGTGAATACCTTGTTCCCTTCTTTGTACAATGGAAGCAATATATAATTGTAATTCGAGATCATTTTATACGTTAAAATTGCATGGCACTAATAAATTTTAAAAACGTAAGCATTGGATTTGGTGGGCCCTATCTTCTGGATAAGGTGGATTTTCAAATTGAAGCCGGTGAAAAAGTTTGCCTGTTAGGCAGAAATGGAACCGGTAAATCTACTTTGTTGAAGTTAGTTTCCGGCGACCTTAATCCGGACGAGGGGCAAATAGAGTATCAAAAAAACATTCAAATAGCACGTCTCGAGCAAAAGGTACCCCATGGAGTTACGGGCTCAGTTTATGATGTTGTGTCGGGAGGATTGGAAGAGACGGGCTCTCTACTTGCTGACTATCACCATGTAAGTCATACTTTAACTCATGAGTATTCAGATAAACTTCTGAAACAACTTGATCAGATACAACGAAAGATTGAAGCCGTTGGTGGTTGGCAAATAAATCAAAAAATTGATGAAGTTATCTCCCGTATGAGCCTTGACGCGGATGCCGAATTTGAAACGTTATCAGGCGGTTTAAAACGCCGGGTCCTGCTGGCCAAAGCACTCGTTACATCTCCTGATATTCTGTTGCTGGACGAACCTACCAATCATTTGGATATTGACTCCATAGATTGGCTCGAACAATTTCTGCAGACTTACCAGGGTACATTATTGTTTGTCACTCACGATCGTCAGTTTCTCAAGAAACTGGCTAACCGGGTTGTTGAATTGGAACGCGGCAGGTTATTTGATTGGGAATGTGATTATGAAACTTTTCTAAAACGAAAAGATGAGTTAGTACATGCTGAAGATGAGCAACAAGCCAAATTCGACAAGAAATTAAGTGAGGAAGAAGCCTGGCTTAGAAAAGGTATTAAAGCCCGGCGTACACGTAATGAAGGAAGAGTACGGGCACTTCAAAAAATGCGTGAAGAAAAACGCCTCAGACGTGAACGTCAGGGTACGGTTTCAATGCAAGTAAATGAAGCCGGCAGATCGGGTAACCTTGTAATAGAAACTAAGGATATATCCTTTTCTTACGGTGAAAAGTCGATTGTGAGTAATTTTACAACCACTATTACCAGGAAGGACAGAATTGGAATAATCGGTAATAACGGATCTGGAAAAACAACCCTTTTAAATCTCTTACTCGGTAACCTGCCTCCTGATGAAGGAAATGTCCGATTAGGAACCAATCTTGAAGTAGTCTATTTTGATCAGTTACGCCAACAGCTTGATAGTACAAAAACGGTTCGTGAAAATGTAAGTGAGGGCAAAGACAACGTAAGTATTAATGGTAAAGACAGACACATAATAAGTTATCTAAAGGATTTTTTATTCACTCCCGATCGTTCCCTGCGGCCGGTGTCCGTACTTTCCGGCGGAGAAAGAAACCGGGTATTACTTGCCAAACTATTTACCCGCCCGTCTAATGTCATCGTCATGGATGAACCTACCAATGATCTCGATATTGAGACATTGGAATTGCTTGAAGGGTTATTGGTTGATTACCCCGGGACATTGATAATGGTTAGCCATGACCGAGAATTCCTGAATAATGTTGTAACAAGTACCATTGTTTTTGAGGGTGATGGGCAGGTTAAAGAATACATTGGTGGGTATGATGACTGGATCAAACAACGCAAGGATACCATTCAAACCATTGACAAACGTCCCCAAAAATCAAAAAGCCCAAAGACTAAAAAGAATAACAATTCTGTACAGAAATTATCGTACAAAGAAAAAAGGGAACTTGAACAACTTCCCAATCAGATCGAAAAGCTTGAAAAACAGCAAAAAGAAATATATGAAAAATTAGGGAATCCCGATTTTTATCAAAAGAACGGGGATGAAATAAGCCGGATGAGTGACCAGCTTAGTGATTTAGAAGAGCAATTAAAAACAGCTTATGACAAGTGGGAGAAACTTGAAAAGTTGAGTTAAAAAAAGCCCCGATTTCTTTCGGGGCTTTTAACAAATAATAAAACCTTTTAAAACAACGGTGATGAAATCCTTGGTATATAAGTAGGGCCATATAAGTGTATGTAAGTCATTAACGTTACAAGGCCAAATATGATATGAATAATAAAAAAGGTTGCTGTATTACCTAATCCCCAATTGGTCGCAAACATACCGGGATTTGAAATTTCTTTACCTTCTCCCATATTTGGATGATCATCAGCAAGAGTACCCAGGAGCACACCTGATAGAAAAGCACTTGCAAAGCCATACACGATACCCAGCCACCATTGCGGGGGCTGCGTAATACCCATCATTTGAATAATAAAAAACATACCATACATAGCTCCGATAATAAAATATATTACTAAACCTAGTCCATAGACACTCGATTTCTTTTCGGGTTTAACAAATATCGTACCCATTATATATGGTAAATCGACTTTAAATCCTACCATTTTTAACAAATAGATCAATACAAGCATCACCAAAGCACCCGCTAATCCGGCCACTGCAGCAAAACCGATATTTGCACCCAAAACATTAGTTTCCATAAAATTTGCTCCTTATAGCTTATTACCTGCTTCTTTATTAAAATATCTAAAAATAAATACTACTTATTAATTTTTTTTTTGGATCGATAATCCTGTATTTCTTACACACGCAAATCTATATATATGAGATGCAAAATCAAAGTAATTTTAATGATATTTTCATCTTTTACCGTTTATATGGTGATATTTCCGGATTAACAGGAAATTATATAAACATTTAAGTGATGACTCTTTAGACTATACTTTATTATTATAAATGGTTGTGATTCGATAAAATATAAACACCTATGAGTATTAGAAATTTGATTATATCCTTAAAAACTTTATAATTGTGTAATGATCGACGTATCGATGAGAAGTGTAGTTACTCTGCAGGTCTCCGATTTATCGACATATCAAAAGAAATATCAATGTTTAGAAGTAATTTATAATGGCAGATCGAGAATTAGGAACAGTTAAATGGTTTCACAAAGATAAAGGATATGGTTTCATATCCAGAGATGAAGGTGATGATGTATTCGTTCATTACAGCGAAATACAGGATGATGGTTTTAAAAACCTGGTAGAAGGACAACGTGTAGAGTTTACTGTTGCAGAAAGTGATAAAGGATTACAGGCCCAGGAAGTTATAATTCTTTAGTTCAATTTTTTAATTATTAGAAAGAAAAAAGCACTACTGCTATATGTAGTGCTTTTTTTAGTTTATATATGACTATCTGAACTATTAAGATGCTGAAAAATTAAAATTTATTTTACAGACCAGACATTAGCCCTTTTATCCGGTGCAACATACATGCTATCCCCTTTCTTAATATTAAAAGCCGTATAAAACTGTGGCATATTCTCAATAGCACCAATCAAACGATATTTTGATGGGGAATGTGGATTAGTCCTTATTAAATTTTCGAGTAATTCCGGTCGATAATTAGCCCTTTGAATCCTTGCATAGGCCAGGAAAAATCTTTGATCGGGAGTAAATCCCTGAATTTTATCTGGTTTACCATGCTTTTTATAATACATTTGGAGAGCGGCATATGCCAATGATAATCCCCCATTGTCCGCTATGTTTTCTCCGAGAGTAAGTTTCCCATTTAAATGAAGACTGTCCAATACTACGAAATTATCATACTCATTTACCAGGCCTTGTGCCCGATTCTTGAATCTTTTACGATCCTTTTTTGTCCACCAATCATGTAAATTCCCTTTTGCATCATACTGGCTGCCCTGATCATCAAAACCATGGGTCATCTCATGCCCCATTACAACTCCCATCTCACCATAATTCAACGCTGCATCGGCTTTTGGGTCGAAGAATGGCGGTTGGAGAAAACCCGCAGGAAAAACAATTTCATTCATATTAGGATTATAGTAAGCATTCACGGTTTGAGGTGTCATATGCCATTCCGTCCGATCAACCGGTTTGCCAAGCTTATGAATCATCCGCTTATAGGAAAATGCATTTGATCTCATCACATTGGTAATATATGATTGACGATTGATCTCAAGATTTGAGTAATCACGCCACTTATCCGGATATCCGATTTTTGTAACTATAGCCTTGAGTTTTTGAACGGCGAGTTTCTTCGTATCCGGGCTCATCCAGTCGAGATTTTCTATCCTGTCCTTAAATGCTGCTCTGATATCATTAACCATTTCCAGAGCTTTAGCTTTTGCTTCTGGTGGGAAAGCTCTTTTTACATACATACGTCCCAGATCAAAACCAACACCGTTATCTACTGCCCGGAGCACCCTCTTCCAACGCGGCCGCATTTTTTGCTGTCCGTTTAGCACTTTCCCATAAAAATTAAAGTCTTCCTTTTCGAATTTATTACTCAAATAAGGAGCTGATACATTTATGATGTGCCAATCCAGATAAATCTTCCAATGATCAATACTGACATCATTCAACATCTTATTCAAATTGCTTATAAATTTTGGCTGACCCACAATGACTGATTGTAATTTTGCTATATCCAAATTTTTTAATTGCTCATCCCAATTGAAGGCAGGTGTCAATTTATCCAACTGACGTACTGTCATTTTATGATAGTTTGACTCGGGATCGCGCAATTGAACCGGTGTCTTCGAGTGACGGGCTAACTCTGTTTCAATATCCATCACAACGTTTGAATTCATATCAGCTTCAGACTTACTGTCACCCATGAGCTGAAACATTCTGGAAACATGTTTAACAAATTCTTCACGGATCTTCTTAGACCGTTTATCATTTTTCAAGTAATACCCTCTGTTTGGCAAACTTAACCCACCTTGTACGATATAAGCAGCCATGACAGTGGCATCTTTATCATCCTGGTTCACATAAAAACCATACATACTACCAAAACCTTTTGTGCGAAGATTTGCCAGGATTTTTAACAGTTCTTTGCGATTCTGTACCATAGCGACTTGTTTCAATAATGGGTCGATAGGTTCTAACCCTTGCTTTTTGATAGCTAATGTATCCATTCCACTTGCAAAGAAATCTCCCACTTTCTGTTTAACAGATCCTTCAGGTGCTTTAGATGATGCGGCATCTTCAAGTATGGATTTAAGTATCTTATTATTGTTTTCAACCAATTGATACAAACTGGAATAAGAACTTCTGTCGGCCGGTACCGGATGACTTTTCAACCACCCACCGTCAGCATATCTATAAAAATTTAAACCGGGACTTACAACTGTATCCATATCTGCAAGATTCAACCCATGATTTGTCTCTTTCGTTGCTGAGGTGGCTGTTTTATTAGTATTACATGAAATCCCCGATAGCATCAAAACAAGAGACAGGATTAAGAGATTAAGAGTATTTTTCTTCATGTTGTCTATGAAATTAGTCAATATGTTATCTATATAATATAAACTCCAAATGTAGAGATACGAGAAATCAACATTCTGTTTACTTAAATAAAAAACGCCTCATTAAGGAGGCGTTTTTTTAATACCAAAATATATCAGTTTGCTGCCCAGACATTTGCACGTTTATCAGGTGGTGTGTACATGTTATCACCTTTCTGAATATTAAAAGCTTTATAAAAAGCCGGTATATTTCTGACTACGCCATTTGTTCTGAACTTACCGGGTGAATGAGGATCGACCCGTAATCTGTTTTCCAGATTTTCAGGAGTATAGTTTGATTTCCAAATCCGCGCCCAGGCCAAAAAGAACCGCTGGCTGGGTGTGAAACCCTGGATTTTACCTGGTTCACCATGTTTTTTAAAATATTTCTGCAAGGCAGCGTAAGCAATGGATAAACCGCCATTATCAGCAATATTTTCACCAAGCGTTAATTTGCCATTAATATGTAAACTGTCAAGAACAACAAAATTATCATACTCATCTACTAATGACCGAGCGCGCTTGTTGAATTGTTCCCGATCTTTTTGAGTCCACCAATCGTGAAGATTTCCGTGAGCATCGTATTTACTTCCCTGATCATCGAAACCATGAGACATCTCATGGCCTATAACAGCACCCATTCCGCCATAATTTAGAGCGGCGTCTGCATTCGGATCGAAGAATGGCGGCTGTAAGATGCCAGCCGGAAATACTATTTCATTCATATTGGGATTATAATATGCATTGACTGTTTGAGGAGTCATGTGCCATTCATTGCGATCTACAGGTTTGCCTAACTTGTTGATCATCCTGTTATAAGCAAATTTGCGGGATTTTTGAACATTTTTAAAATAGGAGTCGGATGTTATATCTAATTTGGAATAATCACGCCATTTGTCAGGATAACCAATTTTGGGAATGAAAGCGTCCAATTTAGTAAGCGCTTTCTTCTTTGTATTATCGCTCATCCATGAAACTTGTTGTATTCGATCCCGAAATGCGGATTTTATATCATTAATCATTTCCATAGCCTTCTGTTTGGCTTCAGGTGGAAATGCTTTTTCTACATACAGTTGCCCCAAGGCAAAACCTATACCCCGATTCATTGTACTTAATACACGTTTCCAGCGAGGTTCCATTTTCTTAGTGCCCTGAAGAACTTTTCCATAAAAATTAAAATCCTCATTCTCAAAATTACTGCTTAAATATGGAGAAGCGGCATTGATTACATGCCATCGTAAATAAGTCTTCCATTTGTTAATGCTTACGTCATTCAACATTTTGTTCAAATTCTCCATGAATTTCGGCTGACTCACTATCACTTCATTCAAATTACTGACCCCCATATCCTGCAGATGATTTTTCCAATTGATATCGGGTGTTAATTCATCGAGTTTTGCTAATGTCATTTTATGATACGTATTATCCGGATCGCGTCGCTCCACTCTTGTCATTGAATGTTCAGCAAGATTTTTCTCAATATCCATAACCGTCTGGGCCTCTTTGTCAGCTGTTGCCTGTTTGTCACCCATCAATTCAAACATTTTAGCGACGTGGGTTACATAAGCTTTACGGATATGCTGGGATCGTTTGTCGTTTTTTACATAATAATCTCTGTCGGGTAAACCAAGTCCACCCTGTCCGATATAAGCTACCATCTTAGTGGCATCTTTATCATCCTGATTTACATAAAAACTATACATCGAACTCATGCCTTCACTGCGTAGAATAGCCAATGTTTTTAATAAAGCGGTTTTATTATCAATGCCATTAATTTCATCTAAAACAGACTCAACAGGTGTCATGCCTTGTTCATCTATTTTAGTGGTATCCATACCACTTATATAAAAATCACCGACTTTTCGTTTGACACTGCCTTTTGGAGCATTTGATGCCGCAGCACTATCTAAAATACCTTTTAAGATATCGATATTATGTTCATGAAGAATATTAAAACTTGACCATGAGCTTTTAGATGCCGGGACAGGATTATTCTTAATCCATCCACCATCGGCATACTCATAGAAATTTTGTCCCGGGCTAACAGTAGTATCCATATCAGACGGGTTAAACCCATTGTTGCTACTCTTCGTACTCTCAGACATATTACAGGCCGTAAACAGTATTATTGATAATAATACGGCTGTAAAGCTCTTCCATATTGAAAATTTATACATAGTTTTAGTTTACGTTAATATTGTTGATTTCATTAATAAACATACACATCGTTTGTAAATACTTGCGTAGTCCCTTTTGTTTCAGGACAACGCAAAAGTAGCCTCTTCTACTTCTTCTTAATGCTGAAATGATAATACTACAGTAAACGGTAATTTTACTTAAACTGCAATAGTAGATGATAACGCCAAACTAAATCAAGTATAGTGTATATAGCTGTATAGATATTACGATTATGCTATTATTACCAAATGCGTAGGTAACGACATCGAGTATTTAATATCAAGTCGTTATTATCTATTTAACATATAATTTTATATCATATCAGCTTATAAAGTTGCAAATTATTGTCAATAAGTTATACCTTACCCAAGTGTTCAAAAGGTTTTAATGTGGGTTTGTAAAGATACTCTAATATTTTAATATTAAATGGGTTGTGTCAGCATATAATCGTTTTATACATATCATCTTCATATCTTTGTTTATAAGTATATGCATTAACGCCAAAAGCGTCGCACAGAAACGTAATAAGATAGACAGCCTCAAAAAAATTACAACTCAAGCACTTCAAAACTCCAGTGTTGATACTAATAGTATTAAAACCTTTTTGAAAATATCCCGATATTATCAACGTCGTGATACATTAAAAGCATTGAAATATGCACGTTTAGCTGAAAAATGGTCAACTAAACTAAATTATTCGGTTGGTTTAGCCAATTCATATCGGTACAAAGGAAACGTTTATACGATACAGGGTAAGTTCAATAAATCATTGGTTTTATATGATAAAGCCCTGTCGATTTATAAAAAATATCATTATGAGAAAGGGATTGCTGCCAGTTATGTAGATTTGGGAGGTACATACAGTAGACTTGGTGATATCGATCGGTCGTTAGATTACACCCTTAAGGCTATTCCTGAATATAAAACCCTGAAAGATACTGCTAATTTATCCCGTGTTTATACAAACATTGGTATCTTTTATTACCAGAACAAAGATTATAAAAGAGCACATTCATACTTTAATTTGGCTCTTGATTATTTTAAAAATAAAAACAATCCCCAGGTTTTAGGGATGCTTTATAATAATATAGGAGTACTATTAAGGGACGAGAAAAAAACGGATGAAGCCTTGCACTATCATCTGGAAGCTGAAAGAATTCGAAAAAAGATTGGAGATATAAATGGATTGGCATTCAGTTATTTTAATATTGGGAATATATACAAAGACAAAAAGAATTATAAGCTTGCTTTAAAGTACCATTTCAAATCTGTCGCTATCAGGAAAAAACAGAATTATACCTCCGATCTGTCATATTCTTATTATGAAATTGGTTCAATTTATCTTTCAGAAAATAAATCTCCTAAAGCCTTAACATATGCTGATAAAGCTTTTAAGCTGGCAATAAAATCATCCTCATTAAAAAACCAGGAGAGAGCGCTCAATTTAAAAACTGACATATACAGTCATCTTGGACAATACAAGAAGGCTTTTTTATATAATAAGAAATACCATATAGTCAGAGATTCTCTTATTAATTATAAGAAATCGAAAAAATTTGCCGAGTTAACAAATAAATATGAGGCAAGAGGAAAAGAACAGGAAATAAAGCTGCTTAAAAAAGAAAAATCATTTCAACATGCTGAATTAAAAAAAGCTGAAACACTCCGTGACTCCCTGTTTTTTGGATCTGCCCTTTTATTTGTAACACTGATATTACTGACAACCGGATACCGGGCAAAAAAGAACTCAGAAAAAGAATTGCAACAAAAAAATAAAGACCTTGAGCAAGCAAATGACTTGATATTGCAGAATGAGAAAATCATGGAAAAACAGGCACTACAATTAAAGAAGGCCAATGATATTTTAAGCGAGAAAAATAAGCAACTGACCTTATTAGATGAAAGTAAAAATGATTTCTTTAGAATTGCCGCTCATGATCTCAAAAATCCTTTACTTGGTATATCCAGTTTAACCAGTATGATGCTCGATAATAAATATGATGATCAGAAATCATTGAAAAGTATCAGTGAACAACTTCAACTTATTCATCGATCATCTAAAGATATGACAAACCTTATCGGCCAATTACTAAAAGTAAATGAAATTGATTCCAATAGTCTAATTGTCAATAC
Source organism: Balneolales bacterium (assembly GCA_035267045.1). Taxonomy (GTDB): domain Bacteria; phylum Bacteroidota; class Rhodothermia; order Balneolales; family DATFMH01; genus DATFMH01. The sequence goes on along the minus strand of DATFMH010000057.1, from coordinate 4,550 downwards.
TACTGCCAAAAATATTACTGACCTCATAAAAGCTGTTATAGATCATCAAAAAACAATAGCCAAATCCAAATCAATAAACATATCGTATCAGACATTACCAGATGATCTGGAAGCCATCATTGACGAAACAGCATTTCGGCAAATACTGGATAATATTTTATCCAATGCAATTAAATTTTCATCATATGGACAACCGGTTTCCTTAAATGCCGATAAAAAAGGAGAAAAAGTTTTAATAAAAATAACGGATTATGGTCCCGGTATTACAGAAAATGAAAGAACAAAATTATTTGAAAAATTTTCCCGCCTTACTCCCCGTCCGACAAATGGTGAAAGCTCAACCGGTATAGGTTTATATATCGCCAAAAAACTGGTAGATGCCATGAACGGTGATATATGGTGTGAAAGTACTATTGGCAAAGGAACAACATTTTTTATAGAATTACCCGCCTCAGTTTAGAATAATCAAAATAATTGCCCTTAAACTATATTTATTTTTCTTTGCACTGACATTTTCCTGACCTTTATTCTATTTTAGAGTAAGACAAATAATTATTTATCCTACAAGGATTATGAGTAAACCAAAATTTATTCCTTTACCTGACTTCAGGAAAATAAGTCCTGATGATATGATCAAACGATCGGATGTTTTCTATAAAAAGATGAAAAAGAGAAGAACCGTCAGAGAATTCTCTAATCAACCTGTGCCACGAGAAGTAATCCTCAATTGTATTAAGACTGCTGCAACAGCACCAAACGGTGCCAATAAACAACCATGGCACTTTGTTGTTATAAGTAATCCTGAGATAAAACGAAAAATACGCGAAGCGGCAGAAAAAGAAGAATGGGAATTTTATCATAACAGGGCGCCTGACGAATGGCTGACCGCCTTGGAAAATCTCGGAACAGACGAACACAAACCTTTTTTAGAAGATGCTCCCTTTCTTATAGCAATTTTCAGTAAAAGCTACGGTATAAAAGAAAACGGTGAAATTGACAAGCACTACTATGTTAAGGAATCGGTTGGAATTGCGACCGGTATGTTAATTACGGCTATACATGAAGCCGGATTAGTTTCACTAACGCATACACCCAGTCCCATGGGATTCTTAAATGAAATATTGAATAGGCCCTCAAATGAAAAACCATTTTTATTGCTTGTTGTCGGTTATCCTTCACCAGAAACCCGTGTACCGAAAATTACTAAAAAATCATTGGACGAAATCGTAACCTTTATTTAATCGAACTAAAAAATAATCTATAGATTGAACTTATTATGAGTAATAATATTTCCTTAAAAGCTGTAATCAACACCTCAAAAGGTGATATCAACATTGAATTATTTCCCGAACAAGTACCAGTGACTGTAGCGAATTTTATAAATTTGTGTTCTCATAAATTTTATGACGGACTACCCTTTCATCGTGTAATTCCAAATTTTATGATTCAGGGTGGTTGTCCATTGGGTGATGGACGCGGTGGACCCGGTTATCAGTTCGAAGATGAATTTGTACCTGATCTAAAGCATGACAGACCCGGCCGTTTATCCATGGCAAATGCCGGCCCCAATACAAATGGCAGTCAATTTTTTATCACACATGTTCCCACTCCCTGGCTTGATAATCACCATACCATTTTTGGAACTGTTGTAAGCGCAAAAGATCAAAATATAGTCGATAGTATCAAACAAGGCGATACGATCGAAACCATAACAATTGAAGATGACGTAACTGATTTAATGAAACAACAAAAAGAAAACATTGATCAATGGAATGAGATTCTTGAATAGTATTATATCCGCTATCCTTATTACTTAATTTTTTAACAACAATGAAAAATGCAAAATTAGATCTTGCGCAAAGATTACTGGGTAAAGGATTTGATACGTTAAATATCAATGAGAAAAAAGTAATAGAACGTATTCAGAGCCATCTTCATATAAGCAGAAATATCAATCGGGAATTTGATGAAACTTTGACATTCGGTCAAAGAATTGCAGATAAAGTAGCTGCTTTTGGTGGTTCATGGACATTTATCATCATATTCGCACTTATTTTATTGTCATGGGTTATATTAAATAGTTATATCCTCGCCCATAGAAATGAGGCCTTCGATCCTTATCCATATATTCTTCTTAATCTCTTTTTGTCAATGCTGGCGGCTATTCAGGCACCGGTAATAATGATGTCACAGAACCGGCAAGCTGCAAAAGATCGCCTGGATGCGGCCCACGATTATGAAGTGAATCTTAAAGCAGAACTCGAAATTCTGCGTTTACATGAAAAAATTGATGAGTTAAGAGAAAATAAATGGCGTGAGTTAATTGAATTACAAGACAAACAAATAACTTTGTTAACTAAACTATTAGAAGATGCTACGTAATAATATATATGTGCAAAGTCACTTTTATTTAACATGCTTACGAAATATCATTTTTACCAAAATGCAGTTACCGGTATAATATGTATTTAATCTAAGCTATCTAATAATTATTATTAGATCGATTTTATTACCAGTAGCTTATAATTTATATTGACATTTACTATTAAGTACAGTCGCGTTTTTTTATTTTTATTTACATAGATCCACATATAATCTGTCATTATGATAAGGGTCTGTGTAACATCTCTAATTTTAAAGACTCTTTTCATTATAAGATCTATTATTCCTGAACCGGCACACTAAATATTGCCTCTATTAAGATAGTCATGCTTTTTTTAGGTGCACAAATGATATAAGTTTTTTTAGAATGGTATATGCATTTTTTGACGATAGTAATGTTTCAATCGTCACAATAAAGAAATATTTACAAACTCAATATCCTACATATAAAATAAGATTCGAGGAATTGAATGACATCCAATATCTTATAGTTAAAAAGAATTTATTGGAGAAAGTGTATATAAGAATAAAAAATAATACAGTATCCTTTCATAATATTGATACTATTAAGATAAAAAAACACCAATCATTTTACTATTTACTTGGATATATACCTGGATTATTTTTTAAATCAAAAAAAGATAAATTATTTAACAATTTTAAGAATGGTATTATCGATAACATGCTAAAGGATATACCAAAATCAACCTATAATTCTGATAACGGTTCAGTTTATATTGATTGTGAATATAATAATGAATCAATCGAAGTAAATGAAAAAGGCTGAATATTGGATTAAGAAACTTCAGTTAAAGCCACATCCGGAAGGTGGCTTTTTCAAAGAAATATACCGTTCTGAAACTAAGTTATCTGAAAAAAGCCTGCCTACAAGATATTCAGGTAACAGAGATGCCGTAACTTCCATTTATTATTTATTGAAAGGTAAAGAAATATCCAAATTTCACAAGCTAAAATCAGATGAAATTTGGCATTATTTTACCGGAAGCCCATTAACCATACATATCCTTACAAATACCGGTACATATCAAAAAGTCACATTAGGTCCTGATATTGAAAAAAACATGTCATTTCAATGTGTAATCAGGCATGATCAATGGTTTGGTGCTACTGTGGATGATCCGTCTTTTTTTACCCTTGTTGGTTGTACAGTTGCTCCCGGTTTCGATTTTAATGATTTCGAACTCGCTAACAAGATTGACCTCATCAAACAATACCCATCTCACTCCGATATAATCAACAGACTTACGTAACCCCTAAATAATATTTGTTAAGATATTAATTATATAATACTTATATAATTTTGGATTTTGATGGAATAGTGCTTTTCTTATAGAATAGATACATGTATCAATTAACTTTTTCTTTTTTACCACATGTGTCATAACTATTATTCATAATTTTAAAACAGAGGCAAATGTCAAAAGTAAACCAAGGCGACACCGTTAAAGTACATTATACGGGTAAACTTGATGATGAATCTGTATTTGATTCATCAAAAGATCGCGAGCCAATCAAATTTACCCTGGGGCAAGGACAATTAATACCAGGTTTTGAAGACGCTGTGCTTGGTATGGAACCGGGTGACGAAAAAACTGTTAAAATTCCTGTAGATAAAGCTTACGGACCACGTCGTGATGACATGTTGGTCACGGTAAATAAGAGTGAATTTCCTGAAAATGTTGATCCAGAAGTTGGACAATCATTACAAGTCAGCCAGGCTGATGGTAAAGCTTTTAATGTAGTTGTATCAGATATTTCAGAGGAGGAGGTTACCCTGGATGCTAACCATCCGTTAGCTGGAAAAGAACTTTATTTCGATATACAATTAATAGAAATTGTCTAAATCAGAATAGATTTTAATTTTATACTCGAGGGTTGCTCATAAAAATATGGCAACCCTTTTTTTATGATACTTTTATCCATTTATATGAACCCGGACATTATATTTACCTGGTAACCTGTTCTGATATTGTAGAAAAAATTTATATTAAATAAGTGACATCGCTTGCCATTTTTCAAATTCTTTAACATATAAGGCTATTATTCAGTTATTGAGGTATTATTATGGATAAATCAAGAGAGCAAAAATCCCTGGAAGAGGAACATGAAAAGGAAGCTATTCGCGACCGGTTACTGGAAGATAAGAA
>DATFMH010000056.1:0-17579 GCA_035267045.1 Balneolales bacterium | reverse complement strand
GTTTTCCAATACGACGAATTGATATCATCATTTCTGTAGCCTACAAAGAAGAGATCGCTAAAGTTAAAGAAGTCTTATTGGATATTGCGACTCAAAATCCTATGGCCTTACAGGAACCGGAACCGCTCATAATTTTTAAAGAATTCAACAGTTCTTCAATGGATTTACAGTATAGTGTTTGGGCTGTACGGGAAGACTGGTTAAAATTAAAGAACGAATTGTACGAGACTATTAAAATGCGTTTTGATCAGGAAGGCATCGAAATACCATTCCCACATATATCTCTATACAAAGGGGAGGCAACTGAACCTATTCCGGTTGAGATCATTCAAAGCCAGAAAATGCAACCGGGATCAGTGTAATATGCAGGCGTTTTTTTGTGTAACCTGCTGATATTTTAGTCGTCACGGATTCACGCGAACTAAAGCGGATATTAAAAATGTCAAAAAAACAAAGAGTGTTAGACAAATGAGGGGTGATCGACGCCGCGAATAGGTAATCCCGATGGTTATCGTGCTGTCGGTGTAACCCGTTCACGTACTAAAGAGTGATGTGGTAAGAACGCATAACTTTGTACTATTGAATTAGGGACAAATTATGCTCTAATTCTATAATTCCAAGCAAAAGACAGGTTTGATACCTTGCTTACGGTGTCCTGTTTTATGTTTCCTTCCTTAGTATTTCGAGTGGGGGACGATTGTGGATCCCGCGGCTGTTGAAAAGGCCTATGGTGACTGTTAAAATCGTTACAATAGTGATAGCCAATATTAACGGGACCCAGGCAAATTGATACGTTAGATCAAAAACCCATCTGAAAAGGGCCCAGCTGCCTAAAACAGACAAAATGATACCGGTTAAAGCGGCAAACAACCCCAAAAAGAAATATTCGATACTCATAATCTTTAGAATCTGGTTTTTGGAGGCGCCCATCGTCCGCAGCAAAACACTTTCCCTGATGCGTTGATACCGGCTGGTAACAATAGAACCTATAAGCACGATTAAACCTGTAAAAATGCTGAACAACGCCATGAATTGTATGGCAAAGGATATCTTCGATAATATGGAATTAATGGTCTGCAAGATAAGATTGAGATCAATTATCGAAATATTCGGGTATTTCTGAATAACGTTGCGTTGTAATTCAGCAGAAACCCGATCATTGGGAACCCGGGTTACGATGACATGAAATTGCGGTGCTTTTTCCAATACATTGTCCGGAAATACGACAAAAAAGTTTGGCTGTACACGTTGCCAATCTACCTGACGGATGCTGCCGACAGTCGTCGTGACCGGTATACCTTGTATGTTAAATACGAGGGTATCACCAACTTCTGCATGCAGGTTATCCGCCATTCGTTGGGCTATGGATACTTTAATATCACTGTTAAGGCCATCTGCCCGCTTTTGAAGTTTCCCTTTAACAATTTTCTCTGTTTTTACTAATGAATCGCGATATGTAACACGGTATTCATGTCTCAAAGCCCATCGGGCTATATCCCGGCTGCTGTCGGCTAATAGCTCTTTTACCGTGCGGCCTCTGATGGCAGCCAGCCTTGTGGTTACAATAGGGACTTGTTGTAAGACCGGCATTTTTTCCTTTTTCACAATATCTGCAACGCCCTGTACCTGGTTGCTTTGGATATCAAAAAGAACCATGTTAGGTTGATTTTTACCACCGGCAAGAGATGCTTGTGTAAGTAATACATGCTGGGTTATGTACAACGTCATTATCAGGAATGTTCCCAATCCTATGGAAACCATAAGAACCAGGGTTTGATTGTTTGGCCGGAATAAGTTGGCCAGTCCCTGACGCCAGGTATAAGACCAGTTGGTTGGGAAAAATTTCTTGATTAAGTACATCAACATCCTGGCAACTCCTGCCAATAACAGGAAACCGGCAAGCAATGCTCCGGCGAAACCGAGTCCAACAGACCACCGGGAAGTTTGGGTAACCGCAAAAACGATCACTGCTGCAATGATTAATATAAAAATGAGAATCCTCAGGTAATCAAATCCCCTGTCTTTGTTATTTTCTGAATAAGAATATCTAAGGGCGGCCAAAGGGGAAATTTTTCTTATGGATATCAATGGTAACAGGGCAAATAGCAGGGTAAATCCGAGAGCTATTGACATTCCTTCCAAAATGGCCTGCCAATAGATTGTGAATCCGATACTAACCGGTATGAAATCCTTAAGTATACCGGGCAGCAAGGCCTGTATACCAATACCGATGAGCGCACCGACAAACGCCCCCAATAATCCCGTTGTAAATGCCTGTATGATGTAAATGGCTAATGTCGTGCGGGTTTCAGCTCCCAAACAGCGCAAAACAGCAATATTATTGATCTTTTGCTTGATATAAACATGGATGGAGCTGGCGACTCCTATGGCACCCAATAACAAGGCGATAAAACCAACGAGACTCAGAAAGCGGTACAGGTTATTCATCGTATTTCCGAGACTCGCTTTTCTTTCCTGAACCGTATCCATTCTCAGATGATGATTACGGGTATAGGGTTTAATACCCGAGACAAGTTTATCGATATTGCGTTTCTTAGGAAAATGGAAGTATATCCTGTAGTGGGCACGGCTTCCTCGTTTAATCAAGCCTGTTCGATTCAGGTAACGAAGTGGAATATAAATTCTTGGTCCGACAATCGTTATGGCACCTGATTCTCCCGCAACCTGTTTTAACTTTCCGGCAATTTTAAATGAGAGTTTACCAATGTGGACGGAGTCGCCAACAGAGACATTATATTGAATCATCAGGCTCTCATCTACCAGGGCATCTTTGTGACGGTATAATAAAGTGTCAGTATGAGCAGGTTCTGTTATAAATGAACCGTAATAGGGATAGGTCCCTTGCAGCGCTCTAACCTGAACCAGGCGCGTACCCTGACTTACGGGAAAGTAAGCCATCGAAGCGAGCCGGACTTCCTGTGATTGATCACCACCAAGTGAGTCAAACAGGGCCTTGTCACTGGATGTAAAAGGCTGCCTGCTTTCAATAGACAAATCGGCACCCAGCAAAGATTTTGATTGCTGATCGACAGCACTTTTCAAACTATCACCAAAAGACCGGATAGCGACTAATGCGGCAACACCTAATATGATAGCAGAGATATAGAGGAAAAGGCGTTTTCTATACGTCCGGCTATCCCGCCAGGCCATTTTAAGAATCCAGGGTAAGATTGATTTATTTTTACTATTCATAATAACGATCAGAGACCCGATTCTTGATGAGATGGATTATCAGCAGACACTAATTCATCAGAAAATATGGAACCATTCTTTAAACGGATAATCCGTTCGCATCTTTGTGCAAGTTCAATATCGTGTGTTACGAGAAGTAAGGTCGTTCCTTCTTCTTTATTCAATTCAAATATCAGTGAATCAATAAGTTGGCCCGTTTCATTATCCAGGTTGCCTGTGGGTTCATCTGCAAATAGTATTTTGGGCTTATTGATAAATGCCCGGGCAATGGCAACTCTTTGCTGCTCACCACCTGATAATTGAGCCGGATAATGGTCCATGCGGTCACCGAGTCCAACACGGTCTAACCATTGTCGTGCTATCGGCTGAACATTTTTTTCTCCTCTTAGCTCAAGGGGAACCATTACATTTTCCAGGGTTGTTAGAGTAGGTATTAACTGAAATGTTTGAAAAACGAAACCTACGAGTTCATTGCGAATCCTGGCACGGTTATCCTCACTGAGATCGAATAACGATGTCTCATGTAAATATACTTCTCCGGTAGAAGGAAGGTCCAAACCGGCACAAAGGCCAAGAAGTGTTGTTTTTCCGCTACCAGACGGACCAACGATAGCGCATGAAGAGCCTTCAACCATTTCAAAAGTGATATCATGAAGAACGGTAAGAGTTTTGCTCCCACTTTGATAACTTTTCGATAAATTGGCAACACGTAATATTTTCGACATGGAAATACGTTATCTAATGAATGATTTTGAGGATAACAATGAAAGTATGTTATAAGGTTTCAATAATAAATTATAAAAGCATCAAATAAGTAAGTTATTATATGCAAAGTTATGTTAAGACAGGATTCCTGCATTTTTTTACCCTTTTATTTATCATTCTGGGTATACATTTAACCGTATACGGACAATCAAAAAGTAAGGATACGCATAATATTCTTTTCTTCGGAGATAGCATAACTGCCGGTTTGGGGGTTGGAGAGAACAACGCATTTCCGGCACTGATACAACAAAAAATAGATTCTTTAGGGTGGAATTTTAATGTCATCAACGGTGGGTTAAGCGGTGAAACATCTACCGACGGCTTACATCGCGTTAGTTGGATGCTTCAAAGGAGAATATCTGTTTTTGTTCTGGAACTGGGCGGTAACGACGGTTTAAGAGGTATTAACCTGGCACTGACAAAAAAGAATTTACAGGGGATCATTGATACGGTCAGGACGAAATATCCAAGGGCGAAAATTATAATAGCCGGCATGCAAGTGCCCCCGAATCTTGGAGAAAAGTATACTACACAATTTAAAAATTTATATCCTTCATTAGCTAAAAAGAATAACGCTGTTTTAATTCCTTTTATCTTAAAGGATGTCGGTGGTATTCCTCAATTAAACCAATCGGATGGTATTCATCCCACAAAAGAAGGGCATAAAATAGTTGCTCAGACCGTTTGGAAATATTTAAAACCGGTTCTTGAAAAAATCAGACAACCCGATTAATCCAGATATACATTATCTGATAAAACAAAATAGGTCAGAACGCGGTCTATGAGATAATTTCTGACCATTTCGGTGATCAATTAACAGTGCAACAACTAATTGAGTGTTTTTTATCAACCATACCAAAGTAAATAATTGTTGAATTAATAATCGTATAGTGTATCACACGTTTCCCGTTTTTTCTTATATCTTACCGCTTAAATCATATAAACCGGGCCTGTTGTTTGAACCCGTTAGTTAGTAGCCTGAATATTATTTTTTTATAATGTGTAAAAAAAATGGGGATATAAAACTAATTCAGACGGATATAATTAATATTTAAGAGGTTGTCGTATTTCGTCGGGTAATCCATAAATTTATTATCCATATTTTGCTTGCAGGACAATATCTTATAAATCGCAGAAATATGTCGATAGGTAAGGATTGTGAGATACCGGATCCAGTTATCACCTGTCATATAACCTATAACAGGGTCAGGTGTTGAACGGATACGTTTTTCCCATGATGGATCCATATCACTCAATATCGATAACTTCGATTCCCATTCTTCCATAATATTTTTCAACCAATATCTATTAATGATTATTGGATTGTCCGGAAGATATTCCAGATTATCATAATCCATATTATTCAGATAGGCACTTAACATACGTAATTTTATGGTCATGCGTCCTTTAAGAGACAAGCCATTGTCCTGTTGAGAATAATCTGATTGACAGGCCAGCATGATCAGGTCATCGATGATACTCATATTCATTTTCAGGATATGAGAAATATGTTCTCCACAAGTCCATTCAGATACTTCATCAGCTTTTAAGTGCAATAACTGATCATTTATTTCAAATGGCCCAAGTAATTCATCAACTGCCAGGTTTAGTTCATATAGGCACATGGCTCTCTCCGTCAATGCTCACAATCTATATTATAAAAGTATAAAGCCTGTTATTATCAAAAATTATGTTCTACCTATATTGAATCGATAACAGGACTAATGTTACACCAGCAAAATTTATTATCTATTTTGTACGTCTCTCACTTAAATAAAAATTACTGATTTTATTGCTTTATATAGCTTTGTAAAAAATATAGAAAAGTCTTTGCTCTTGATAGTTTTTTGATATTATATCTTTTTAATATTTAATAACTATTTAATCTAAAAATCAATTAAAAAATTAACAGGAAAACATTATTAATATTTAAAACGTTATTTATTGATTAAAATGGCCGTTTTTTTTAAGAATTATTTAAGATAAATAACATAAGTCAGGATGGTTGCGTAAATATATTATAGGGAAAGTAGTTATATGTATTTTTATTTAATGGTAAAAAGCTTTGCAAAACCAGTGATGTTGTTCAAGATCAAAGCCTGATCGAATTCGAAACGACAGCATATTAGCCATGTGTAAGGATGTCGAAGTCGCGTATATGTATATATTGGGCAAATGAACGGTTTTGCAAAGCCTTCCGGTAATGAAATAATTATTGATAACGGTGGGTTTGTAATGGAATTTGAATTAATCAAACAATGGTTGGTCCAATTAGCGGGAAAATATAATGTGAATCCCATAATATTTGGGAGCATATATTTAGGTGCCATACCTTTTTTTACAGCTTCCGTCGCCTGGTTAATTCGTAATATTCGTAAAAAGAAAACCATTATCCTGCCGGCTTTTTGTACGGGGCTAACATTCACTTCGGCATATATTTATTTAATTATTGTTGGACGGGATGTTCCTTTTTGGGTTTATATTATCATCGGTATAATGATTTTATATGGTATTTATACAACCTATCGTAAAATCAAAAAACAACTCACAGATCAGGAAGGAATGTAATATTGAATTTTGATTATGATGTCATCGTCATTGGTGGTGGTGCAGCCGGTTTAACAGCTTCCGGAATGGCGGTTAACTTTGGTGCAAAAACATTACTGGTTGAGAGAAATAAACTTGGAGGGGATTGCACCTGGTATGGATGTATCCCGAGTAAATCATTATTACATGCCGCCCGGGTAGCTCATAATATAAAATGTGCTGATATGTTCGGAATACCCAATTCCCGGGAAAAAATAAATGGAAGTAAGATATTTGATAAGGTCAGAGCAACCCGTGAAAAAGTTTACCGGGAAGCCGATCAACCATCTATTTATGAAAAAATGGGAATGGATGTATTGACCGGTGAAGCCAGCTTCATGGATGAACATACACTTTCCGTGTATATCGACGATACCACTAAGCGTGTCACATCAAGGTATTTCATAATTGCGGCAGGCAGCAGTCCGATGATTCCATCAATCGTCGGACTGGAGACGATACCATACCTGACTAACGAATCGATTTTTGATTTAAATGAACTGCCGGAGAGCATCAGCATTGTTGGTGCAGGGCCAATTGGAATTGAGATGGCCCAGGCTTTACAACGTTTGGGAACAAAAGTATCCGTTATTGATATAATGGACCGCATTTTGACAAAAGATGATCCCGAATTCTCAGGTATTTTAAAGGAAAAATTAGAAGAGGAGGGAGTCGAATTTAATCTGGGAACCAGGGTGAGCAGTCTTAAGAAATCAAATGGGAAAGTTTTAATTGAATTAATTAGAGATGATGAAATAAATCAATTGACATCCGATACTATTTTAATTGCAGCGGGACGTAAAGCTAATATCGATACGCTTGATTTGGAAAAAGCTGGAATTCATCATGATCGAAAGGGCGTACATGTCAATGATCGTTGCAGAACTAATTTGAAACACATTTTTGCCTGCGGGGACATAACGGGACGTTATCAATTAACACATATGTCGGAGCATATGGCAAAAATTGCTGTAACCAATGCACTTCTTAAGTGGCCGGCAAAAATTGATACCGGACATCCGGTGTGGTGTACATTCAGTGATCCGGAAGTAGCACACGTCGGCACCACAAAAAATGACCTGGATAAAAAAGGTATAACGTACGAAACTTACCGGTTTCCTTATAATAAACTTGACCGGGCGATTACCGATGATAAAGAAACCGGGATGATTAAGGTTTTTGCTAAAAAATTAAGCGGAAAAATATTAGGAGCTACCATTATAGGGGATCGGGCAGGCGATATGATAAGTGAATTTGCTCTTGCCATGAAAAATGGAATAACACTTCGTAAAATGGCTGATACTATCCATCCCTATCCCACTTATGGGCTCGGTAACAGGCGGGTTGCAGATCAATGGTATGTCCGGCAACAGTCGGTCGGAATGGTGAAGTGGTTAAAAAGAATTTACGGGTACAGGGGACCTTTGCCTGATCTTAGTGATCCTGATCGTATAGTTTAGAAAAAGAACAGATCGTTATTGATGATTCAATTCATCGATAAACTGATGTAGTACCTCATCTCTTTTGTCCATGGCCTTCTTTTGATTGAATACAACCGGTTCCGCAGCCCGTTCCATACAATCTGCAATAGGACATCGTTCACAGGTTTCATTCACTTCTTTTTGAGAGACATTTGGATCATTCCAGAATTTTACTTTATGCTTGAACTCTTTATTGATTCGGAATCCCATGGTAACACACGAATTGGTGTTGGGAGTTAATGACAAGGGTCGTGCCAGGGATATATTGAAATATTCATTTTTTGTATTGAAAAAATGAGATCGCTGGGTGCGAATCAAAGGTTCGTTGTAAATGCCTTTATCAAGAAAATTATCAAGTTCCTTAAATATTTTGATTGTTATCCAACGCCGGCAGTAATGTTCTTTTAGTTCAATACCATGCGGACTGTGTAACCGTGAAAAATGAAGCTCTTTCGTTAAATCGTAATAGTTTGAGTGGCGTTTATTATAAAATCGCAAAAAATACAGTTGTTTAAGTCCGAAGTAATGTGGTACAAGTTGTGTTAATCGATGTAAAAAAGTCTCAGGTGTGGTCTGATAGCGTTTGAGCAATTCCTGAAAATGTTCACGTTGCCATTGAGTATCGTTAAACAATAACGAAAGATCTTTTTTCAATAAATGACGATTTAGTAACAACGCACCCGAAAAATAAGAAGCCTTAAAGTTATTCATTACCTGGTCGAAAGACTTAACCTTAAGCCATGTGGAAGTCCTGACATTTTCCTTGGTATTCATGTAGTTGAAGCCGATTTCCCGTCCGAGTATAAAAGCTTTTTGAGAAGGCATTAAACGATCATTAATCTCAAGTTTGTTGGGTTGACCGGCAACATAAATCGATCGGAATTTCTTGAGTTCCGGATAGTTATTCAGTTTGGTATAATTGATTTCATAATCATAATGGTCGATAAGTATTTGTTCCAGTTGCTGCAAATCATAGTGTGTCTGAATCTTCCAATTAAATTTATTGCAAAAAGAATCGACTTTTTTCTCAAGATCCGGAAAATAGTTGTGGTGGACCTCCTGATAACTTCTTAAAGCTGCAAAAAAGAAATGTTCCACCTGTACATCATAGTTGCGGGCAATCTCAACCAATGTACTAATGAGAGCATTAAATTTGGCCGGATCATCAGACATCAGATTAACCAGGCTACCCGAATCGATACCAAACAGTTCGAAGGGGATATTTTCCAACAGGTTATTATTCAATAGATTGGAAAGAGGGTTTAGTTCACTGTCGAGTTGCAAAGACACCAAATCATCATAGGGTATATCCAGAGCCTGCGATAAGGCCATAATTTTATCAACCTTGGGATATTTTTTCCCCTTTTCAATTTCGTTCAAATAAGAGGGAGACATTCCCGATCGGTCAGCCAATTCCTGAAGAGAATAATTATGAGCATGCCTGTGTTGGCGTAATTTTAGACCGAATATCAGACGTAGGTTCTTTCCCGTCATGGGAAACTCTCTTTCTTAATTTTTAAAGCATATGATCTATGCGAATTTTTCGCTATTAGCAAATTTAGAAAATTTTATAGTAATACTTCAAATAATGTAATAAAAAATTATGCTATTAGTGAAAATTTTATAATTAGCGAATATTCGCTTGACACGTGTCAGATTATTTTTAAATTGAATAAATAGTATTCAAGTCTAAAGAAAATAATTATATGGAAGTAAGATTAAAGCAAAAAAACGAGCGTGATTTTATAGATATAACGAAACGTATATCTGTTGAGAAATCGGCGTGGACCAAGAGTGCCAGAGAGATACTTAAGCCGGAATTATTAGAGATACTGACGAATCTTCATCATGAACTCGAGGTTGATCGTCAGAAATTGTTAACGGCGAGAAAAATTCAACAGGAAAAATTTGATAAAGGTGATCTCCCTGATTATCTCCCGAGGGATACTGCAGCAGTAACAGGCGATTGGAAAGTCGATCCGTTACCGGATGATATTATGACCCGTCGTGTGGAGATAACCGGACCGGTTAATAATACCAAGATGGTCATTAACATGCTGAGCCGTAATGATGACGGTATCAAAGCGGATATGGCGATGCTGGATTTTGAAGATTCAATGAAACCAACATGGGTAAATGTAATTGATGGTGTTCATAATGTGATAGGCGCTGCAAAAGGGGACCTTCGATTTATTAAACCGGGGATCGGTGATGAATCTGAAAAAATTTATGAAATCGATCCTAATGATATGGCGGGGGTTATGGTCCGCTGTCGTGGATTACATCTTAATGAATCTCATGTTCTTATCGACGGCAAAGAGATTGCGGGCGGTCTGTTTGATATTGCCGTGACGTTTTATCACACCGCCAGGGAGCTCCTGCGTCGTGGGAAAACACCAATGTATTATGTACCTAAATGTGAGCATTATTTAGAAGCCAGGTGGTGGAATCGCTTATTTACAAGTGTGGAAAATGCCTTAGAATTGCCGAATGGGACACTGAAAGCAACTTTTCTAATTGAAACATTACCGGCCTCTTACCAGATGGAAGAGATCCTGTATGAATTCAGAGAGCACGCTGCCGGCTTAAATGGGGGACGTTGGGATAAAATATTCAGTGATATTAAAGTTCTCAAGAATCATGCTGATCGGGTATTAGCAGATCGTGGTACAATTGATATGCTTCGTCCATGGATGGATAATTATGTGAAACGAATAATAAAAATCTGTCATGCGCGCGGTGCGTTCGCTATGGGTGGGATGTCAGCTTTTACCCCGGGAAGTACAGCCCAAATAAGAGAAGAGCAAACGGCTAAAGTGCTTGAGGATAAGAAGCATGAGTTTGATATCGGCCATGATGGATGCTGGGTATCACATCCGTATTTCATCACGTATGCGATGAAAGCATTTTCCAGGGAGAATCAATTGGATCGACAACTGGATGATTTTGATAAATACCCGGATCTGCTGCCTAAATCTACCGGTCCCATAACAATAGGCGGTATGCGAAAAAATATCCGGGTGGGAATCGGCTATATGAATGGATGGAACCAGGATATCGGCTGTGTGGCATGGGATAACCTGATGGAAGACCTGGCTACATTAGAGATATCACGGGCACAAATATGGCAATGGCTGCATCATAAAGTTGAACTCAATGATGGGCATAAAGTAACACGTGAGCTGGTCCATAAAATCTTTGATGAAGAACTCGAAAAAATTCTTAGTGAAGTAAAATCCACAATGAAGGATCAACCGGAAGCTTCGGTAAAACACGTTATTGATGGGTTTAAAAAGGCCCGTGAGGATGCCGAGTCTATCTTCACACAAGAAGAGCTGGCCAGTTCACTACATGAAGCATTAGCAGTAAAAGAGCAGGCCGAGAAAGGGTAAATCCCGGTAAATGTCTTCACTAAAGTATAACGGAAACACTATAGTTTGATAAGCTTATGGAGAATTTAAAATCACGGATTAAAGCGCTTAATGAAACATGGACAAACGATGAAAGATGGCAGGGTATAATCAGGAATTATACGGCTGAAGAAGTGATAAAGCTCAGAGGCAGTATACTGATTAAACACACACTTGCCGAACTTGGATCAGAACGTCTTTGGAAGCTACTCAGATCTGAAGAGTATGTCGCTTCATTAGGTGCATTAACCGGAAATCAAGCTATGCAACAGGTAAAAGCAGGCCTGAAAGCCATATATGTCAGTGGCTGGCAGGTGGCTGCCGACGCTAATCTGGCGGGAGAAATGTATCCTGACCAGAGTTTGTATCCCGTCAATAGTGTACCGGAGTTGATCAGGAAAATAAATAACACCTTACGTCGGGCGGATCAGATTCATTTCTCCGAAGGAGACTCAAGGGATATTAACTGGTTGGCACCTATCGTAGCCGATGCTGAAGCGGGATTTGGCGGACAGGTTAGTGCTTTTGAATTGGCTAAGCATATGATTGAAGCCGGTGTCTCAGGAATTCATTTTGAGGATCAATTAGCCTCGGAGAAAAAATGTGGCCATATGGGTGGAAAAGTTCTTGTACCGACAAGTCAATTTATTAATACACTCACAGCAGCACGGCTCGCTGCTGATGTATCGGGTGTCCCTACATTGATTGTTGCAAGAACAGATGCCAATTCCGCTCAATTAATTACCAGTGATATAGATGAGAGAGACCGGTTGTTCATTAAAGATGAACGTACACCGGAAGGTTTTTTCCGGTTTAAGGGTGGTTTAGAAGCCGCTATAGCACGCGGACTTTCTTATGCACCATTCGCCGATTTGTTATGGTGCGAAACGGCTCATCCCGACCTGGATGAAGCACGTGAGTTTGCGGATGCAATACATGAAAAATACCCGGATAAGCTGTTGGCATATAATTGTTCCCCTTCGTTCAACTGGCGGAGAAATCTGGACAATAAGACCATCGCGAAATTTCAAAAAGAACTGGCTGCCATGGGCTATAAATTCCAGTTTGTGACCCTTGCCGGTTTTCATTCATTGAACCACGGAATGTTCCGTTTGGCATATGAATATGCGAGTGAAGGTATGACGGCTTATTCCAGATTACAAGAAGCTGAATTTGCCGATGAGATCCTGGGATATACCGGTACAAAACACCAGAGAGAGGTTGGTACCGGTTACTTTGACCTGGTACGTGCAGCAATTTCAAGTGGTGAAACATCGACACTTGCACTGGATGGTTCCACGGAAACCGAACAATTCAAATAAAAAGACATTGCCATGTATGTGATTTCAATACTTAGATGACATCACATAACATACATCTCCAATAAGGCCTGTTTTGTGAAAGAAGCAGGCCTTACTTTTTTTAGTGTGTACGGGTGAAAAGCTGTCAGTTTTTACAATTAGCAATGATCAATAATTATTAATTCTATTTGCTTTCTTAGTGTTCCCCCGTGGTTGAATATAGCCTCAGATTTACGCAGATAAAACAGATTTATTTGTGGATTGGGTGGTAGCTATTTGGCATTCTGTCATCGGGTATCTAATATTTTATTAAGCCGTGCCACCATCGTTCTATTACAGGGTATTTGGTTTGTTCAATAAAAAAAAGCTCTCCTGTAATAACAGAAGAGCCAGTAAAATTATTAGTAAGATTTAACTCTTACAGTAATTCTTTCATTGTGGAACCTATAACGGCCGGACTTTCACATACTGTAATTCCAGCTTCACTCAAAGCCTTCATTTTTTCTGCTGCAGTACCTTTACCGCCAGAAACAATAGCACCGGCATGACCCATACGTCTGCCCGGGGGTGCTGTACGACCGGCAATAAATGCAACAACAGGTTTACTTACATTATCTTTGATCCATGCGGCAGCCTCTTCTTCAGCCGTACCACCAATTTCACCGATTAATACAATGGCATCGGTATCAGGATCTTCGTTAAATAGCTTTACAGCCTGGAGATGTGTCGTTCCGATAATTGGATCGCCACCAATACCTATAGCCGTACTTTGACCCAGACCTTCTTTAGTCAATTGATCAACAGCTTCGTATGTAAGGGTACCTGAGCGGGAAATGAGTCCCACGCGGCCGGGGGTAAAGATGTTACCGGGCATGATACCAATTTTGGCCTCACCCGGGGTTATAACACCCGGACAGTTAGGACCAATTAAAGTGGCTCCATGATTATCAACAATAGCTTTAGCCGTTATCATATCTTTTACCGGAATACCTTCGGTTATGCAAATAATGGTTTTAATACCGGCAAATGCGGCCTCCGTAATAGCATCAGCAGCAAAAGGCGGAGGTACAAAAATTACAGATGTATTTGCTCCTTCATGATCAACTGCATCAGCTACCGTATTAAAGACAGGACGATCTAAATGTTTTTGTCCGCCTTTACCCGGGGTAACACCACCGACAACATTAGTACCATAATCAATCATTTGTTGTGCATGAAAGGTACCTTCGCTACCGGTAAATCCTTGAACGACAAGTCTCGTATTTTTTCCAACAAGAACACTCATCAGTATAATTATATTTTAAAAATTTTAATTTAAGTTCGTTGCATGAATATACCGACATCATAAAGATTTGCCAAACCATAAAGGCAATAAGTAAAGTTTATGACAATAAAAATCAGTTTTGTAAATGGGAACGTTAAACGAGTCCTTATTTTCATACAGACTCGTTATTTTTAATATCGAATTTGTCATCGATTTGACTATACTTATAAACGGAAGAAGACAGTTTAATTTGTAGAGGATATCTGCAATATTACAGCCAATATGATACCTGACGAAAAAAAAGAGGAAGTAAGAGATGCGGCAGACATTGTTGACGTCGTTTCCGATTACGTAAAGCTGAAGCGCTCCGGCAGCGGTTTTGTGGGACTCTGTCCGTTTCATAATGAAAAAACTCCTTCTTTTCACGTTACTCCCCGGTTAGGGATTTATAAATGTTTTGGATGTGGTGCCGGTGGTGATGTCTTTAATTTCGTCATGGAGATGGAAGGTGTCGGTTTTACGGAAGCTATTCGCGAACTGGCAAGCCGGTTTGGCGTATTTGTTCCTGAAGAGGAAGAAGAACCCGAATACGATGAACAAATGCACCTTAAAGAGGGTATCTATCATGCACTGCGATTTGCCGGTTTGTTCTTTTATCGTTCACTCATAGAAAAAGATGAAGCCGAAAATGCACGGGCTTATCTGAAAAAGCGCGGTTTAAATGCTCAGACGATAAAAAAATATGGACTGGGATATGCCCCGGATCAATGGGATGGGTTATTAAAAGCGGCGGAAAGCGCCGGCGTGAAGGAACAGTATCTTCAGGAAGCGGGATTAATAAAATATGGTCGAAACGGTGAGAAAGCCTACGATACATTTCGAAACAGGATCATGTTTCCCATTTTTAATCCAACCGGAAAAGTGATTGCATTTGGCGGGAGGGTGGTTGGTCAGGCGAAGAGTGCCAAATATATCAATTCACCTCAGACATTGGTGTATAATAAAAGCGAGGTTCTTTACGGGATTCAGGTTGCAAAGAACGAGATACGAAAGGAAAAAGAAGCCATCCTGGTTGAAGGTTATACCGATGTCCTCTCACTACATCAGGCGGGCATACGTAATGTCATATCCACCTCGGGTACGGCTTTGACACTGCAGCAAATGAGGTCGGTGCATCGATACGGGGATACGTTATTGATGATTTATGATTCCGATTCCGCCGGGCAGAATGCCATGATACGCGGCTTGAATATTGCACTTCGGGAAGGCCTGGAAGTTCGCTTACTTCAATTACCGGAAGGGGAAGATCCCGACTCGTTTGTCAGACAATTTGGAAATAAATCGTTTTTAGAATACAAGAAAAAGGATTCGAAAGATTTCATTACTTTTATACTCAATAAAGCGCAACAGGCTCATGACTGGGATGACCCTGCACATAAGAAAAGAACAATCAGCCAACTTTTATACAGTATTGCTCATATACCGGATGCGGTTACAAGAGAAACATTTGTACTTCATTTGAATCAAAAAGTTAAAGTTGGTGACCGGGCACTGTTCGAGGAATTGGGGAAAAAGATAGCAGAGTTGAAACGCGATGAAGCCAAAGAAAAGCAGAGAATAAGCAGATTTGAGAAAACCCAGGATCATGGCGGGCTGCCACGTAGCGAGGCTAATATTGAAAAACAAGCAACACATCAGGTTAAGAGAGAAAATACGACATCTCAAAACGGAAGGACTAAAGATTCACAAGTCCGAATGGCAAGCTATGAAAAAGAAGTAATTCGTTTGATGCTTGAGTACGGGCGGAAAATGGTGGAATATATCGGTAAGCTGTGTAACGCTGATCATTTTGAGAGTGAAAATCTCAAAATGTTTTTCGAAGACATTATCAAGCGGTACCAGGATGAGAAAGATATATCCATTGATGTGTATATGAGCTATGATCCTCCATGGCCGGAAATGGTGAGTGAAATAGTTATGGATGCCTATGGTGTGAGTGAGAAAGGCATGGAGCGAACCGGCGTTCAGGTAATAAAAGATTCCAATCCTTATAAAACGGCCAAGGGGGCTTTGAAAGCGCTCAAATTACACTACCTTAACAGATTGAAAAAAGATTTTGAAAAAGCGTATCAGTCGTCATCCGGTGATGAGAAAATAGAAATAAACAGGTTATTGACAGAGGTATCACGTGAACGAATGCGACTTGAAGTAATCACACTTGATGAATTATTCCCTGATCCGCCACAGGAAGAGGAAACGGGGGACAAATAGCTCATGTAATCCTAATTATGGTTATTAGATTAAAAAATAAATAGTTTTATGTCCACAACTGATTTAGAAGTGGCTGTCAATGCAGCCCATAAGGCATCAAAAATTATAAAATCGTTTAATGATCAGCATCGCTCGTTGGGTGTTCAGTATAAAGGCCGTCACGATATAGTCACTAAAGCGGATGTCGCATCCGAAGAAAAAATAATATCTGTGATAAAAGATTCCTTTCCGAATGATGTGATACTTGCCGAGGAAACAGCATCTCATGAATCACTGTCAGATCAAAGAACATGGATAATCGATCCGATAGACGGGACTACGAATTTTACCCATGGATATCCTACCTATTGTGTTTCCATCGCACTGTATGAGAACAAGGAAGCCAAAGTAGGGATTGTGCTCGAAGTTACCAGACAGGAATTATTTTCTGCTGAAAAGGGGAAAGGTGCATTCTTAAATGGTGAAAAATTAATCGTTTCGAACAATAAAAAAG
Source organism: Balneolales bacterium (assembly GCA_035267045.1). Classification (GTDB taxonomy): domain Bacteria; phylum Bacteroidota; class Rhodothermia; order Balneolales; family DATFMH01; genus DATFMH01. The sequence goes on along the minus strand of DATFMH010000056.1, from coordinate 795 downwards.
CTGATGAAGCTCTCTTGGGCACGGGATTTCCGTATCGTGATTTGGATTTGGTAGATGAGTATCTGGACCTTTTCAAAGTCTTTATGCATGAGACCCAGGGAGTTCGTAGACCGGGCAGCGCCGCATATGATTTATGTGCTGTCGCAGCCGGCCGTTTCGATGGGTTTTATGAATATGGGTTATCTCCGTGGGATGTGGCGGCTGGAGCGCTCATCATCAGTGAAGCAGGAGGTGTTGTTACCGACTGGCAGGGAGGAGATAACTGGCTGTTTGGAAAACGTATCGTAGCTGGCAATCCGGATATACAGACATATGTTCTTAAGCGCATAAAAGAATGCATCTCAGAAAAACATCTGGAACCGTAATTATGGAACGCGGATATGCGCTTCACGAGATGTAAAATGTAAGATGTAAGTGAAAAGTGAAAAGTGATGACTCGTCCTGAATAAGGGGGGGGCGTTGTGTCCCTGCCGGGCATAATGGGCCTCCGGTCACTGAAATCCTCTTTGCTCTTTTATCTAGCGAAGAAGCGCTGCTGCAGAGCGCGGCAAAGAGATATTTTTTAGCTGATTGCTGATAGCTGTGGGCTGAAAGCTATTCTAAATTCTGCATTCTTCTGTCAATTACTAATTATTCATTACTCATTGTTAATTGTTACTCGTTGTCAGACTTACCGCATAGGCTTCGATTTCATCAGGAAATCCAGATCATGCAGGGGGACCGGCCCGCCGTGATACAGGAATGGCTCTCCAAATTCAACACCTATCTGATGACCGTAATGACGGGCACGTGCTT
>DATFMH010000055.1:0-2856 GCA_035267045.1 Balneolales bacterium | reverse complement strand
GCCGTTGGTTACCAGCTTCCCTTCGGATGTTGAGGCCGTGGCATGGAAACTGCGAATTCCGAAAGTAACACGTGCCCATATCATAAGAAGTACGGCTGCTACCTGTATGCCGATTAAAATTGGATTTGTAGCAATCAGATGATGTATGTAATACAGGTATACAGCAGAGGTCGCAGCAAATAAAAAAGCCAGGAATGACAGAATATTTTTATTCATAGATATTCTTTTAGTGATGAGTCACAAATTTCAAACTCAGATCAGTCAATATACTCAATACCCTAAAAAACTCAATAACTCACTATCACCAAACACTTTGCTCCATGCTCCATGCGCTTTACGCTACAGATATATACTGACACCCGCTTGCCAAATAAGCCCGCTGGTCTGGTTGGTTCGTTGAAAATTATACCGGGTATCCAGTGGTAAAGCGGTAAGATGCAGAGTGAACCGATTATTGAAATCAAAATTAATACCACTTATCAAACTAAAACGATAACGCGCGGCTTTATTTATGTTATATAATGAGGCTAAGTTTGAAGAACTGTTGACAGACACGTAATAAGGAATAGTCCCGGAATTATAATTTGAGCCTTTTATGTGTTCAATCTGTTCATTAAAACCACCCCAAATTTCTAATCTGTTTAATATCTTTAATTGTGCGATCAACGGTAATTGAAAACTGTATTCACGAAGGTGGTTTCGCCAGGTATATTGATAAGTGTTGTTTTCAGGTTGTCGTGTTGTTGTAGTTTGACCGGTGGTATCCGTTGATTGAATAATGGTTAATCCTGTAACAATACTTGCTTCATTAGTGTGAATGTTACGGTTGTAATGTCCATATTGGACACCAAAGTTAATGGTAAGTGATTTAACAGGAGACACTTTATAAAACAATCCCATATCATGGGTCCAGGTTACTTCACTTCCTTTACCGGAATGCAGTGTGGTCGTCTGCTTTGTGGTGACCATGTTTTGAATATTATTTATCGACGGATTTTCAACCTGAGAAAAGTAATTAGATTCAATCCTTGAACTGGGCGTTAATCCGAGGCGATTTGTATACCCTTCATAAAAGAATCGCAGCTGGCCAAAATCAGATGTTTTATATTGCAGTGAAATACCCCCGTTAAAAGCGTGCCCGTTGTTATTCCAGGTAGCTAAATTAGTAGTGAAACTTTCTGATAGAAGATAAAAATTTCCCGAATTTGGACTGCCTGATTCAGAATAATTAGGAGCAGTGTTATTTAGATTCTCATCACCACTGCCAATCAGGTAACCAAAATGGGCCATACCGGTCAATCTCGTATTAATGGCATATCGGCCACCGAGATCAAAATGTAAATGACGATAATGTTGATTTCGTTGTTCTACGAACAAGTCAGGAGTTAATGAAGAAGATATGAATGGTTGCAAGTTATTGGAGGTTGAAAAAATACCCACAGCATACACAGGATTTCCATACCCGCCATTTCGTTGGTAAACGGAAGCATCAATTTTTAGTCCGAGTATAGTACGGTCTGAGAATTTATATCCTCCATAGAGCGTAGCAAAATGGCCGGTTTGTTTTAAATTGTTTTTTCGATAGAATTGAGTGGGATTGACGGAACCAGAAGCCGTGTTCACTCCAAAAGTTCCGGTAGGATACGTTAGTGACGGATAAGCGTAATATTTCTCTTTTGACAGTATGGCATGATATTCGATTCCTGCAAAAATATGCTTATTTACAAATGGATATCCTAAGAAGGCTGCAGAAAGTTGTGGTTCCTGATTAAGTCGTTGTCCAGTAGCATTGATATATGGATTATATACAGGTATGAAATATGATTGAGGGGCTACTGTATATATATAAGGAGAATAAGATTTATATGTATTCCGGCTGTGAACATTAACATAAGCATAGAGATCATGTCCCTTTAAATCGGGTAACCAAGCAGGATTTTGATTTAGTTTATTTAGCGGATCAGATGACCTGAAACCAGACAGAATCTGTGAAAAAGGTCCGATATTTAAAGGCGAAAATTGATTTGGCTGATAAAAAAAAGATTCATTTTCAAATGAAGGCTGAATAGGGGCGTAACTGAGATTTTGTGCCAGAGAAATTAGAGGAATTAAAACCAGGATGAATAGTAGTGATAGGTTTTTCATATCATCTCCATAAATGAAATCAGGTTAAGAATATAGACCCAAATTAATAAATGGAAACTTATATGCAAATCGTTTTATAATTGAGATGCATGAGCATATTGTACATATACTTACATTGCTATTACCATTGCTGAGATTTAATAATGATCAATTAAAGGAGAATCATAAGAACTGGCGACCGAATAGAAGAGGGGGGATATAAATAAATAAAGTTGAATAACAGTTGATTACATGATTTGTATATTATCATCGATGATAACTTGCCGGAGGCGTATTCAATAATTAACGTGAGTTCGATATAAAGTAATTATGGAACCGAAGTCTCGATCTTTTTGACAACTGACCACCGACGACCGAGATATATTATGAGCCTCATAATTCATTTTAATGTGACGTATATCCAATTTTTAATGAACATATATAATTTTTCTGATTGATTATCCTATCTCGAACTTACGTTAATTATGAAGCGATTAAAGTATGTTTTGTCTGTGGTTAGTATGGGGATTATTTTTGTCCGGCTGTAGTATTTACGGAGTTTTCACTTGGTAATAATGTAATCGGCCAGAAGGTTTAGAACCATCAGACCGATATTACCCTGTAAACCGTTCAATATTATGTATTCCTATTATTTTATTTTTCCACGGTCATTATTTCCCGGTAACCACCTTCGGCAAGCGGTTTGAATTTTTTATACCAGTCTCCGAATTC
>DATFMH010000054.1:0-8300 GCA_035267045.1 Balneolales bacterium | reverse complement strand
TTGTGAAATTTATCAAAGCATACCGGAAACAGGATGTGGATATTTGGGGGGTCACTGTACAAAATGAACCGATGGCCAAACAAATATGGGAATCATGCATCTACACAGCAGGCCAGGAACGGGATTTTGTTAAAAATGCTTTGGGTCCGGCTTTTCAAAAAGAAGGATTAAGTAACAAAAAAATTATAATCTGGGATCATAACCGTGGATTAATGTATCAACGTGCCAGTACCATACTAAACGACCCGGATGCCGCGAAATATGTCTGGGGGGTAGGTTTTCATTGGTATGTGCGGGATAATTTTCAAAATGTGAAACTTGTGAATGAAGCATTTCCCGATAAAAAATTATTGTTCACTGAAGGTTGTAACGGACCTTTTGATATGACTAAGATCAATGATTGGAATTGGGGAGAAAATTACGGGCGTTCTATGATCCATGATCTTAATAATGGTGCCGCCGGCTGGACCGACTGGAATATTTTATTGGATCAGCAGGGGGGCCCCAATCATGTGAAGAATTATTGTTTTGCTCCTATTCATGGAAATACAAAAACAGGACAATTGTATTACATGAATGCCTATTATTACATCGGACAATTCTCGAAATTCATCCGGCCCGGTGCCAGACGAATCATTAGTTCTTCAAATCGTGATCAGCTTCAAACGACAGCATTTATGAATCCTGACGGTTCTATTGCAGTCGTTGTTCTTAATCTAACAGATCAAAAAATCCCGTACCACTTATGGATCAATGGAAAAGCCGGTAAGACGGTAAGTTTACCACATTCCATAGCAACATTGGTTTTTTAAATAAATTTATTCATTAATGGTCGTTGATAGTTAGTGTTTGGGTTTGCAACCAACCACTAACTACAAACATATTGTATGTTTATCGATAGTAATGCATATAGATCAATAAATTTTTAAATGTGGATCTAATTCCACATATTCTTTATCAATTCATTTTATAAAAAGAGGTTATGTTTTTTAGATTGGGGCAGTTCCTGTCTAAATAATTCATTATCACAGTAATAAATATTTTATTGGAGGTCACCTATGGTGGGCAAAAAACCCCTCGTTCTATCTCTGTTCTTAGTATTAACGGCAGGTATCATATCTTCATGTAATAAGCAGGTTCCGGTTTATAAAGATTCAACGGCATCCATTTCTGCCAGGGTTAGTGATTTGCTCGGACGAATGACTCTCAAAGAGAAAATTACGATGTTGGGTGGAACCGGTTTTACTACTCAACCCATTAAACGATTAGGCATACCCGCCATGAAAATGACGGACGGACCTTTGGGTGCCCGTTGGGGTAAAGCAACGGCATTTCCCGCTGGTACAGCCATTGCATCTACCTGGGATACCACCCTGGTTAATCAAGTAGGAAAAGCAATCGGACGGGAAGTCAGGGGGAAAGGAAGAAATGTGATTTTAGGCCCGAATGTAAACATTGCAAGAGTTCCGTTAAACGGACGTACCTTTGAAGCATATGGCGAGGATCCATACCTGTCATCAGAGTTGGGAGTAAGTTATATCAAAGGTGTTCAGGATGAACATGTAGTGGCAACCGTAAAGCATTTCGTTGCCAATAACCAGGAAGATGACAGGATGTATGTAGATGTTAATGTTAGTCAGAGAGCTTTGCATGAAATCTATTTCCCCGCCTTTAAGGCGGCCGTTCAACAGGGTGATGTATGGGCCGTTATGTCCGCCTATAACAAACTGTACGGATATTATTGCAGTGCCAGTCATTTTCTCCTGAATAAAACACTTAAAAATGATTGGGGATTTAAGTGGATGGTAATGTCCGATTGGGGTGGTGTTCACAATACCATGACTACCGCTAAAAACGGACTAGACCTGGAAATGCCAACAGGCAGATATTTGAACAACAAAACACTTTATGATGCTGTAAAAAGTGGAAAAATCAAGATATCTGTGATCAATGATAAAGTACGCAGGACGTTGCGTGTTATGTTTAAGATTGGGCTTTTTGATCACCCTGATAAACCCAATCCGGCATTGGTAAATAGTAAAGAAAATCAACAGATAGCCCTTAAAACCGAAGAGGAAGGGATTGTCCTGCTGAAAAACAGGAATGATGTATTACCATTGAACCTGAAAAGAGATAAATCAATTGCCGTTATTGGAACAAGTGCAAAAATTACACGCATAAGCGGTGGGGGCAGTGCCATGGTTACACCATATTTTTCTGTCAGTCCCCTGCAGGCACTGAATCAGAAGCTGGGCGGGAAAACAAGCATAAAGTACGCTCCGGGAGCCGTACTGGACAGTGATGTTCAACCTATACCCAAATCCATTGTTTATACCTCTGAAACAGGAAATCAACACGGCTGGACGACAGAATATTATGACAGTAATGATTTCAAGGGTAAAGTGGCGGTTAAACGAATCGAATCATCCATCAATATTCACCATTTTGGTAAAGACTCCAATTTGGATTTACCTATGAGTAAATTTAAAAATGGTTTTTCTGTCCGATGGAGTGGTTATATCCAGCCAAAAAAATCGGGTGATTATGTTTTTGATATCAGTTCGAATAATGGTTTCAAACTTTATCTGAATGATAAACTGATTAGTAAAAATGCAAGAGGTTTTGCTTCAGGATTAGATACCTATCGTGTTCATCTCGAAGCCAGCAAGAAATATCATGTTAGAATGGAGTACTACGAGGCCATACCCGGAATGAATGTTTTCTTAGTTAAAATGGGTATGCGTCCTGATAATGCCAGGCTGATCAGGGAAGCACAGCAACTGGCCTCTAAGTCAGATGTGGCGTTGGTATTTGTTGGTGATACCCCGACTATCGAAACAGAAGGTCATGACCGTAAATCACTGCATCTACCCGGTGATCAGGAAGCATTGATTAATGCTGTTGCCAAAGCAAATAAACGCACGATCGTTGTGGTCAATGCCGGAGCCCCTGTTGTTATGGGTGATTGGCTTAACCATGTAGATGGAGTTGTTGAGGCATGGTATGGAGGAGAAGAAACGGGTAACGCCATAACCAATGTATTGACAGGCGAAGTGAATCCTTCCGGTAAACTGCCCATCACATTTCCTAAAGCCTGGAAAGATGAACCTGCGTATAAAACCTATCAGCCACTCGATAGTGTAGCTCATTACAATGAAGGTATTTTTGTTGGGTACCGGTATTTCGATAAAAATAATATTCAACCTTTATTCCCCTTTGGTTACGGGTTATCCTATACAAGTTTTGCATTCAATAACCTGAAAGTTCAAAATAGTACTGTGAGTAACCCTGCGGTAAATATCTCATTCGAGATAAAAAATACAGGTAAAACAGAAGGAACTGAAGTTGCCCAGGTTTATGTTGGTGAAAATAATCCGAAGATACCCAGACCGGTGAAGGAATTGAAGAAATTCGTCAGGGTAGACCTGAAACCGGGTGAGTCGAAGGTCATACATCTTTCACTTAACAAAAATGCTTTTGCCTATTGGAGTCCGGAAACAAAAAAATGGACAGTTGATTCCGGAAAGTACACGGTAATGGTTGGTAATTCATCACGTAAATTACCATTGAAAGAGACAGTCAGTTTAAAATAATTGAAGCACTGTGTTTTGTGATCCATTTTAATAGTACCAAGTGATTAACTAAAAAAAATAAACGTAGAAAAGTCGGCCGGTAAAAGCGGGCTTTTCTACTCTTTTATCTTGAGCTGTATAAAGTTATATAATGTGGAGAAGAGGGGGATGTTGTGATTTAGAATCATAACCTGAATCTCTCGTGAATCGTAATACCATTTAACATTCATGGAGTCTATAAATTATGTTACATATGTATAAGTCATCAAAAGGGTTAGGATTGTTTTTGTTGTTAGCTTTACTGCTGAGTCTATCGGCATTGGCCGGGTGTGGTAAACAACGGGAGGCGAATATGACGAATCAGAGTGAAAATATTGATAAGCAGGTTGATCAACTTTTATCGAAGATGAGCCTGGCGGAGAAAATAGGTCAGATGACGCAAGTTGACCACTCCTTTTTAAAAGACCCGAAAGATATCACAAAATATTATATCGGATCATTGTTGAGCGGGGGAGACTCTAAACTGGATCCCTCTATGCCAAAAGAGTGGGCGAGCATGTACGATAGTTTACAGGCATACGCGCTTAAGACCCCATTGAAAATTCCATTACTCTATGGTATCGACGCCGTTCATGGAAACAATAACATTTATGGCGCAACGATATTTCCGCATAACATAGGTCTTGGTGCTACAAGGGATACGGCCCTTGTTCGTAAAATAGGCCATGCTACTGCAGTTGAAGTAGCCGGCACGGGTATCGATTGGGCCTTCGCTCCCTGTATTGCAGTTCCTCAGGATGAACGGTGGGGAAGAACCTATGAAGGATTTGGAGAAATGCCCGGTTTAGTTAGTGAAATGGGCTACGCTCAAATAAAAGGTTTGCAAGGGAATATGCTCAGCGGGAATAATACGTCTGTTCTCGCCTGTGCCAAACATTTTGTGGCCGATGGTGGAACCAAAGGCGGTGTAAACGAAGGCGATGCCCAAATGAGTGAAAAAGAATTACGTGAAATTCACCTGGCACCCTATAAAGATGCCATTAAAGCCGGAGTCGGATCTATTATGGTGTCATACAGCAGCTGGAATGGCACCAAAATGCATGAAAATAAATATTTACTCACGCAGGTGCTCAAAGGTGAAATGGGCTTCAAAGGATTCCTCGTATCTGACTGGGCCGCCATCAATCAATTAGGACCGGATTACAAAGAGGATATTAAGAAATCCATCAATGCGGGACTCGACATGATTATGGTTCCTGATAAATATGTAGAATTTATAAATGATCTGACACAGCTTGTTAAAGATAAAGAAATACCCATGACGCGTATTGACGATGCCGTTCGCAGAATCCTGCGGATAAAATTTCAAATGAAATTATTTCAGCATCCGTATACCGATAAGGAGTTGACATCACAGATTGGTTCGAAAGCTCACAGAGAGCTGGCCCGTGAAGCTGTTAGGGAATCGATGGTTTTATTAAAGAATAAAAATAATGCATTACCTATTTCGAAAAATATTAAAAACCTGTTCGTTGCCGGTTCTGATGCTGATAATTTAGGTTTCCAATGTGGAGGATGGACGATAACATGGCAAGGTGGTTCCGGTGATGTCACGAAGGGGACAACCATTTTACAAGGTATAAAAAATACTGTTTCTCCATCTACTAAAGTGGCTTATGCAGAAGATGGTAAGGGTGCCAACGGATCAGATTTTGCCGTAGTTATTGTTGGTGAAAAGCCCTATGCAGAGGGGCAAGGAGACCGTAAGGATCTTCATTTATCACAGAAGGATCTTAATACCATTGAGAATGTCCGTAAATCCGGTGTTCCCTATGTTGTAGTTCTGATATCGGGCCGGCCAATGATTGTTACGAATGTGATTGATCAGGCTCCGGCGTTCATTGCTGCCTGGTTACCCGGTTCGGAAGGTGAAGGTGTGGCAGATGTCTTATTTGGTGATTATGCACCAACAGGTAAACTTCCGGCTTCATGGCCGAAGAGTATGTCACAGATTCCCATCAATAAGAGCGATTCAGCCAATTATAATCCGCTGTTCCCTTATGGATATGGTTTGACTTATCAACAGTAAGAAAAGGATTTAGAGGTGATAATAGGAAGGATGTCACCTCCTTTTTCTGGTATACATGCCAATCAAATAATATCAATTCAATATCATCAGGAAGTATATAAATAAATGAATTCACAGAAATCTATCCGATGGCCACTGATACTAATGACCGGAATGTTGGTCATTTTAATAACCGGACTTGGATTCGTATTCAATAGAAAACCGAATAATTCTGAAGAAAAGGGATCTTCTGTTAAGATTATAAAGAGTGATAATCATTATCAGCTACTGTATAATGGTGAACCATATTTCGTTAAAGGTGCCGGGGGAAATTCTCATCTTGATCTTCTAAAAAAAGCCGGGGGAAATTCCATTCGAACATGGGGAGCAGATCATGCTGGAAAGATACTTGATGAAGCCAATTCGCATGGACTGACAGTAACCCTTGGTTTATGGCTGAAGCATGAATCTGATTTCGATTACAATAATACAAGTGCTGTAAAAAAACAGCAGGAAAAGATTTTATCGTATGTTAAAAAATACAAGAACGCCCCGGCGTTACTGGTATGGGGACTTGGCAACGAAATAGAGTTGGGCAGCAATCCGGCCAATGCGTCGATGTGGAAAGCTGTGAATAGATTAGCAGGCGATATAAAAAAGATTGATCCGAATCATCCGGTGATGACTGTTGTTGCCGAGATAAATAGAAAGAAGTTAGATGCTATTAAAAAATATTACCCCAACATCGATATTCTTGGTGTAAATTCATATGGTCCGGCACTTACAGTGGCTGGGCGGTTACATGATCTGGGATGGGCCAAACCATATATGCTTACTGAATTTGGACCGGTAGGTTGGTGGGAGTCGCCTAAGACTTCCTGGGGGGCTCCGATTGAAGCTAATAGTACTGTTAAGGAAGGGCGATATTTATCTGATTATGAAACAGCGGTGGCCAGCCACAAAGGGTGGATACTCGGTTCCTATGTATTTCTTTGGGGACATAAATGGGAGCAGACATCTACCTGGTTCAGTATGTTCCTGCCAAAATCCGAAGCTGCTTTGGGTACTGTTGATGCCATGTCTATTGCGTGGAAAGGTAATAAACCCGAAAATTCTGCTCCCGGAATAATTTCCTTTCATTCGGATGCAGGACTGATGAAAATATCTGCAGGCTCCATACATCATGCCAGGGTACAATCGAGAGATATCGATCAGGATACATTACATTATCAATGGGAAATTCGATCCGAAAAACCTGTGAAAGGAAATAAAGATACTATTGTATATCCACAGGATATTATAAGTCAAAAGGGAGATGCGTTGACATTCAAATCCCCCGGGCAAGCCGGTGCATATCGTCTTTTTGTTTATGTTTTTGATGGAAAAGGAAAAGCGGCTACGGCTAATGTTCCGTTTTATGTGAAGTAAACTAATCAGTTCAATGAGAGGATTAAAGATGAAAAGAATTTATTATCTGACAATTTTAATGGTATTGGTGATGTTTGCAGGTATTGCCACAGCACAGACACCTAATTTGAATAATTCCGGTTTTGTGAAAGTTGAGGGCAAGAAAGTGCTGACACCCGATGGCCGACCGTTATTATTAAAAGGTATTGGTTTGGGAAACTGGTTGTTACCTGAAGGGTATATGTGGCGTTTTAAAAAAGCTGTTTCACCAAGACAGATCAACGAAGTTGTGACCGAACTAATCGGTCCGGCGGCAGCCAGGGAGTTCTGGAAGAAATACCGGGAGAATTATATCACAAAAAAAGATATTGTCTACCTGAAGAAAATCGGGATGAATTCTGTGCGGGTTCCGATCAATTATCGGGTGTTGACTCCTGAAAATCATCCGGGCATTTGGTTAAAATCGGGATTTCAAACACTGGATAATGTTATAAAATGGTGTAGTGAAGAAGGCATATATGTTATTTTGGATATGCATGCGGCACCCGGTGGACAAACCGGTGAAAATATTGATGATGGCTGGGGATATCCTTTTTTGTTTAAAAGTCAGCAGAGTCAAAAGCGTGTCATAGCCATCTGGAAAAAACTGGCTGAGCGCTATCATGATAATCCCACAGTTCTGGGATATGATTTATTGAACGAGCCTATTCCGACATTCAAAGAATATACATCGCTTAATCAATACCTGGTTCCTCTATATAAACGGATCACGAAGGCAATCAGGGAAGTGGATTCCAATCATATTATTATCGTTGAGGGAGCGCAATGGGCCACCAATTTCAAAGTATTCGGTAAGCCTTTTGATAGTAAGATGATCTATTCATTCCATAAATACTGGATGCCCCCGAAACAGGATCAGATCCAGGAATATATTGATTACGGCAATAAATATAATGTACCCATATGGCTCGGCGAATCCGGTGAAAACACCGATCAATGGGTGGATCAATTCCGCCAATTACTGGAAAAAAATGATATCGGCTGGTCGTTCTGGCCGTATAAGAAACTTGAATCACCAAGAGGTATTGTTACTGTCAAACCACCGGAAAACTGGGATAAGATCACGACTTTTGCCGATGAATGGGGTGATAGTTTTAAGGATTTTCGCAAAGACCGTCCTTCCATGCAGGAAGCTCAAGTCATTTTGGATGAGCTGTTAAGAAATATTAAGTTCCAAAATTGCACACCCAATA
>DATFMH010000053.1:0-31529 GCA_035267045.1 Balneolales bacterium | reverse complement strand
GCAGTTTATTGGCTTTAAGTAAAGCCCCACTCACTATTAAAAAATCAAAGCATATAATTTCTAAACTATTTATAAGGATACTACCATTTCCGGATCTGATTAAATATGGGAACATGGAATCATAACTATTATATATACATATTGACCGATAAGTATCATTCTGTTTTATACACCGGAATGACAAATGATCTGGTTCTCAGAACCTATCAACATAAAGAAGGGAAGTACGGTTTTACATCTCGTTAGCATTTAAATAAATTGGTTTATTATGAATGGTTTGATTCAATTGAAAATGCCATTAATCGTGAAAAACAAATAAAATCGTGGTCAAGAAAAAGAAAAGTTAGGCTGATTGAATCGATGAATTCTGGATAGATTGACCTGTTTGATAAATTGTAGTAGAAGAATGAAGTCTATCTACATTGTATATTGTTCCTACTTTTGATCACACTTATGGCATGGCTACGGAAGGGGATCGCCACGTCTTTCATTCGGCATTCGCCTCTTTTCATCCTCGCGATGACAGTCGGGGTTGTGTTATTAAATACTAAATAACCCTTTATTCCTGTTATTTTAATAGTAGCACTATTCTTTTTACTCTTTTACAATTATTTTACTACCATTAGAATGGATCGCTTATATATTCTTAGGGATTTTACTAGTGGAATTAACAGAGAACAAATGTGAAACTGATACCTCTTGGATTCTTACAATTCGGATTAAAGGATTTCTTTGAAACCTTTATTATCGCGCTTGCCATCTATTATCTGTATAGATGGATCAGGGGATCGTTTGCCGTTCCGGCTTTTATCGGACTTATAATAGTACTTGCTGTTAATGCCCTGGTTAGTGCTCTCGGACTCACGACCATTAATTACATCCTTAAAAGTATAATGGATGTCGGCGTCCTGGCCGTTTTCATTATTTTCCAACCTGAAATACGTAAACTTCTCTATAATATCGGCCAGAACACCAATTTCGAGAAGTTTTTTGGTCGATCGCAGTCGGAATCCGTCATTGATGAGGTCATAGAGGCCGTGAAAACACTATCCCGAACCAAAACGGGAGCCCTCATCGTTTTTGCCCGCACATCCAGCCTGCAGGATTTGGTTGATGCCGGTATCAAACTTGACGCAAAAGTCAGCAGCCAGTTACTTATCACAATATTTAATAAGGAAGTGCCCCTGCACGACGGCGCCGTCATCATTCGCAGCAATCGTATTGTGGCCTCTTCCTGTTACCTGCCGATAAGTCAGAATCGTAACATCTCATCCGTATTCGGTACCCGGCACCGGGCTGCCGTCGGCATCACAGAAAGCAATAACGTCTTTGTAGTTGTAGTCTCGGAAGAGACTGGGCGTATTTCCGTTGCACAAAACGGGGCGCTCACAAGCGGTTTGACTATTCAAAAATTACGCGCTGAGATGCAGGAAAAACTCGGGGAAGAAGAAATCTCAGATCAGGGAATGTCATTTACCCAACCCGAATTGGAAATGAAATAAAAGATTGGTCAGCATTTCCGGTCGATTATACTACTTCACCTTTAACAGTAATATTTTACCAGCTTACAATTTATCCGTAAGCTTACTAAATTGACGGTAAGAAGACATTATCACATTGGTTTTAGTCTTCTATATAAATTGTGAATTTCAACTATTATCCATGAAAGCGCTTTGACAGGATCTAAAAATAATTATTAACTGATTTTAAGAAAGAATTTGCTGGTAATGTAGAAGGAGTATTATGGCAGTCGATAAAAGAGAGAATTATGAGAAGTGGCTTGATGCGGCACAAAAGGCTCTGAAAGGCCGGTCGCTCGACGATTTAAAAACTATTGCTGAAGACGGAATTGATTTTAAACCTTTATACACTTCAACCGATCTGGATGAAAACGATTATGAGGAGTCGTATCCGGGTTTATATCCGTTTACTCGTGGACCCTATCCCACAATGTACGCTCAACGGCCATGGACGATTCGGCAATATGCTGGTTTTTCCACTGCTGAGGAATCCAACGCTTTTTATCGCAAGGCGTTGGCAGCCGGACAAAAAGGTCTGAGTGTGGCGTTCGATTTAGCTACCCATCGCGGCTATGATTCCGATCATCCCCGGGTTGTTGGTGATGTCGGTAAAGCCGGTGTTGCTATCGACAGCGTGGAAGATATGAAGATACTCTTCGGCGGTATTCCACTCGATAAAATGTCTGTATCCATGACTATGAATGGAGCGGTTCTTCCTATCATGGCAAACTATATTGTAGCAGCTGAAGAACAGGGAGTGGATAAAGAAAAACTGGGTGGTACGATTCAAAATGATATCCTTAAAGAGTTTATGGTCCGTAACACGTTTATCTATCCACCCAAACCTTCCATGCAGATTGTTGCAGATATTATCGAATACACCAGTAAGTATATGCCGCGGTTCAACTCCATATCCATTTCGGGTTACCATTTGCAGGAAGCAGGAGGCACCAGTTTACTCGAACTGGCATTCACTATTGCCGACGGACTGGAATATGTTAAGACAGCCGTTTCGAAAGGATTAGATGTAGATGATTTCGCACCACGTTTATCGTTCTTCTTTGCCATTGGAATGAATTTCCTGACAGAAGTGGCCAAACTGAGGGCGGCCCGTAAACTATGGGCAGAACTGATGAAAGAACATTTCAATCCAAAGAATCCCAAATCGATGATGCTTCGTACACATTGTCAGACTTCAGGATGGAGCCTCACAGCTCAGGATCCGCTGAACAATGTTGTACGTACGACTATAGAGGCAATGGCGGCGGTCTTTGGAGGTACACAATCCCTGCATACCAATTCTTATGATGAAGCCGTATCATTGCCAACCGATACCGCTGCCCGGATTGCACGCAATACCCAGATCATTATACAGGAAGAAACAGATATTTGTAACACAGCTGATCCAATGGGCGGTTCATACGCTTTGGAAGGTCTTACTAATTCCATGGTTGATGAAGCCCGAAAAATCATAGATGAAGTACTCGAGCTGGGTGGCATGGCTAAAGCTATTGAAAAAGGTATGCCACAGCGTCGTATAGAAGAAGCTTCAGCAAGGAAACAAGCCGGTATCGATAAAGGGGATATCACCATTGTAGGCGTTAATAAATACATACTCAGTAAAGAAGCCCCTATTGATATTCTCGATATCGATAATTCCATGGTCCGGCAAAAACAGATTGAACGGATCAATAAAGTGAAGGCTGAACGAGATGATAAAAAAGTAAACGAAACGTTACAGGCTCTGACGAAAGCCGCTGAAGACGAGAAGGCCAATTTACTGGAATTGGCCGTAGAAGCGGCAAGAGCACGTGCAACCGTCGGTGAGATTTCCGATGCTTTAGAAAAAGTATACGGCCGTCATCGCGCAAAAGCTGAAACCATTCAAGGAGTTTACGGAAGTGTTTATGAGGGTGATATGACGTACGACAGTGTGAAAAAGAAAATAGATGACTTTGCCGAACAGGAAGGTCGCCGCCCACGTATCCTGGTTGTTAAACTGGGACAGGACGGACATAACCGGGGAGCCAAAGTTGTAGCTACAGCCTTCGCTGATCTTGGTTTTGATGTGGATATCGGCCCTCTTTTTTCAACACCTGAAGAAGCCGCCAAACAAGCTATTGAAAATGATGTCCACGTAATTGGTGTTTCAACACTTGCGGCAGGACATAAGACGCTGGTACCGCAGCTCATTGATGAACTAAAGAAAAATGATGCCGGGGATATTATGGTCATAGCCGGCGGTGTTATCCCACAACAGGATTATAAATTCCTCTATTCCAAAGGAGTGGCAGCTGTTTTCGGTCCGGGCAGCAATATACCCAAAGCAGCGGAAAAAGTTCTCGAAGAACTCATTAAAAAACGTTCCAAAACGAGTACAACAGAATAAGCCTGTTATGAGGGAAAAGTGGGCGCTTTCACTGCTGCCCATTTACATGATTCCGGATTTTGGGTACTTATCAGATATAATCATCTCGTTACACTCCTTTATGGTGTAAGGCTTATTGGAACGTGCTATTTCTGCTAAAATACACATTTGTATAAGTGAGAAAGAATGTCCATTTGTACATTTCAAGACCAAGTTTCGTAACGAGATATATTGTTAATTGTATATTGGTTACTGATCAATGTCCTATGTCTATTTCTAAACTATTCCTGATATTCTGGTTCGCAATTCGAACATGCAATATCCCGCGTAGATCATCCCACGTCCACCCCTGGTTGACGCTATTAGTGTTTTGTAATTCCTGCCCGTTTGCGGTAACTGAGACAGGTTTAGTGATATTATGAATCTGAAGATGATAAGACCGCTCGGTAAGCTGACCGTCGTAGGTTCCCCTTTCCGGCCCGATTAATACCTGCCAGTCATTTCTCCGAAGCTGTTTAAATTTGATAGTTGTTAATGCATACTCATTACTCTTGTATTTCAGTGATTGTCCATCATCCTCATATAACTCAAACGAAGCCGAATCGGGCGCAAAAATTTGTAATGTCAAAGGATTTACAGGATGCTGTCCGATATAATCCATTTCATTTTGTAACGGAATTATAGAACCTGACTTTACGTAAACCGGAATATTATTAACTCCGTAGGTTGCGATAAAAGTGCGGCCGCCTTCATATTTCTTGCCTGTGAAATAATCATACCATGTACCAGGTGGCAGATAAATCGATCGTGTATTAGTAGAATCGACGATCGGGGCTACCAGCATTTCGCTTCCGAAAAAATATTCGTGGGGATGATGATACGCTTCATCAAGATCGGGATACTCCAAATAGAGCGGCCTGACAATCGGTAAAGCTTTCTCATGAGCAAACCAGCTGTATGTATAAATGTACGGATTCAGGTGGTTTCTGAGTGTGAAATATTTTTTAACCAGTGCTACTCCTTTTTTCCCGTACGTCCAGGGCATCCGCACATTTCCTTCTTCCGGATTTTCATGGGCACTGTGCAGGCGTAATATCGGGCTGAAGGCACCGAATTCCACCCACCTCGCGTATAAATCATACTTTATTTTGGCACCATGAAATCCACCAATATCATGTGTAACGTAAGGAGTTAATACATTGCCGGCTTGTGCGGTATAGGGAACTTCATACTTTAACACCGACCACTGCGAATAAGTATCACCGGTAAAAAAGGCGGGATAACGCTGACTTCCCCAATCACCATACCGGCTAAAAATAAATCCCCTTTTACCTGTTGTAGCCTGTGTCGAGTCGTAGTAAATCCTGTTCGTCCAGAGCTGATTATTCAACCCTTTCATCTCTGCCGCCCCACTGCCGCCATCAATCCACCAGAAATCTACCCCTTCATTCATGAGTGGTTTATGTAGAACATCCCAGAAAACACGGGCCTGTTTCTTTACCGCAAGGTTAAAGTGAATTCCCTGTGTTGGTAATGCATTTTGAATAACCTGTGGATTTTTTGTCAAACCGCCTCCGCCGCCCCAGTCATCAACCCGTACGGCTATAAGATTTGCCTTACCGGCTTTAACATATTGCCTGATATTGGTAAATGTTTTTGAATTGTATACACTATGATCGGGACGAGAGCCATAGTGAGCCGCTTTTTGGCCATTGACATACAAGTCGTACTCATCATCAACCCCGCCGAAAACCAAGTATAAAGAATCAGGCAGGGAAGCAGGTAACATGAACGTTTTACGATACCATGCCACACCATCATATCCCGGGTATCCCTGGCTTTCCCAATCTCTACCGGCCTCTATCGACTTCCAGTTATAATCATTAAATGTTGTAGCAAACCACTTTCTTGTAATCCCCTTATTGTCATTATCCGTCTTAAATTTCCAGTTCTTTGTCAATTCATGATGGAAAGTAGGTTTGGGCGGAATGGACATATCAAGCTCTTTCCTGACTTCAGCGGCATGACTATCGCTGTCTGATAAAACACTTTCGTTTCCATACCCCGGATGATCATTGATCGATACCTTAACGCCTTCTTTATGAAGCCAGTCCAGAAAAGATTTCGGGTGTGGGATATTCGGGCTCCAGTCGTAACCCCCTTTCCATCCATATTTGTGCCATGCAAAATCCAGTACAAGAACATCAAGTGGTATGTTATCGTCTCTGAATTTTTTAATCAATTTTCTGAGATGCGATTCTCCATATGTATAATCCCGAACCATTTTTGAACCGGGCAGATATTCGTAATTGAGATCTGTTATCCAGTTTCCAAGAGCATAACGCGGGATCATGGGGATATTACCGCTTAACTCAGCATATTCTTTCAATGCCTTTTTATAATGATGTCCATAGGCAATGAAATACCAGTCCTGGTTTTTCGTTTCTCGGCGGGGCCTGATCCAGTGAGTAGTGGAATCCCAGACCGGCGATTTACTATCATGGAGTAAAAAGTACCCGTTTCTGCTCAATATACCCTGGGGAAACTTAGGCAACTCCCCATTATGAATACCGTCCAGAGAATGTGTTATACCACCAAGATTTTTCGCGTCATTATCTCCCGGATGCCAGGTATGTTTACCGGTGGTGTCCTTCCACTCGATACTTAAATTATTTGATGTGAAAGTTCCCGAATTTAATTTATAACGCAATGTGATTGTTGATGTCTTGGCCGTTAACCATCCATTTTTCATTGTAGCATCCACATCCACTATTGCCCAATCCCGTTTCACAACGACTGTAGTCGGCGCATTTACAAATTCACCGTTGGGTTCAAATTCCATGCGTACTAATCCCGGAGTCAGAAATTGGAATCGTACATTTTCGCTTATTATTGATGATTTCACCTGGTGAAATTTTGCCCTTTTACATGCACCCAAAAAAAATATTGCGGCAAGCAGTGGAAGTAGGATGAGTAACTTCACGTGCAAGTTTTTGACCAACCTGGTATGATTTGAAAGGTTATGGGAAGGGCTCATTAATGACTCCGTTAACATTACGGGTTTATATGAAAATTAAATATACCACAAAACGTAAGTAATAAAAGTTGAGAATAAATACAAGATTTACCTATACAAAGAGTTACCGGACAATTGCCCTTTATATTTGATTCGGTTCTTTTCTATATTCGAATAACCGCAATGGGTATCAACTAATAAATCATCCGGATGAAACAGAAACAAAAAATACACATCCTTGTCAAAGGACTCCTGAACGGAAACAGGCGCTCTTTGGCCAGGGCCATCACGATGATTGAGAACTCCCGTTCTGAGGCTATAATAGAATCGCAACAGATATTGGAACAGATAACACCTCACACCGGCAAATCCATTCGTATAGGTATAACGGGAGTACCGGGTGTCGGGAAAAGTACATTCATTGAGAAACTGGGAATGATGCTCATAGAAAAAGGGCATAAAATTGCCGTTTTGGCCGTCGATCCAAGCAGTGCTAAAACGGGGGGCAGTATACTCGGTGATAAAACGCGCATGGAAAAATTATCGGGACGCACCGAAGCTTTTATACGTCCTTCTCCCACTGGCGGTAAACTTGGCGGAGTCGCCAGGAAAACACGGGAATCCATGTTGCTCTGTGAAGCGGCAGGTTATGATATCATTCTTATAGAAACAGTTGGTGTTGGCCAATCGGAATATGAAGTGGCATCCATGGTTGATTTATTCATGTTGCTCATGCTGCCCGGAGCCGGCGACACCCTGCAGGGTTTAAAACGGGGTATCCTTGAACTTGCCGATATGTTGATTATCAATAAAGCGGAAGAAGATAATAAAACACGCGCATTACATTCCCGCAGAGATTACAAAAATGCCTTACACCTGTTAAAGCCTAAATATGAAGATATCCCTATCCCGGTCATCTTGAGCAGTGCTATAACAGGCGAAGGCATACCGGAAATATGGGATTATGTACTGGAATTCATTGATAAGATTAAAGATAAAGGAATATTCGAAGAAAATAGGAATCAACAGCAGTGGGACTGGATGGTCCGGCTTACTGAAGAACAACTGTTGCAGGAATTCTGGTCCGACCCGAACATTAAAAAACAAATACCTGTCTTTAAGGAGAAACTTAGATATGGAAATACAACCGCGGTATTAGCCAGTCAGGCACTATTATCTCTGATAAAATCGAAGAAAAAAGAGAAGTAATACCGAAATTATTTGTATATTAATCAACTATTATTAGCAAAAAAGCGCTTTTAATATTCGAGAGTAGACATTTATATTATTGCCGGAATTTTAAGCATTTATTTAGAGACCCAAAAAGTATTGAATCATGCCAAACACACAATCATTATCTGAAAATATACTACCATCTCTTCATCAATTGACAGAAGATGAGCAAATGTTAAAAGACGCCGCTGCCGATTTTGCTCAATCCATGATAGCCGACCGTGTCTACGATATGGACCATAAAGCAAAGCTCGATCCCGAACTCATTAAAGCTTTTTTTGAATTAGGATTGATGGGAATAGAAGTACCGACCGATTATGAAGGCGGCGGTGGAACATTTTTCATGTCCATTTTAGCTATTGAACAAATTTCAAAAGTAGACGCTTCCGTCGGCGTATTCATGGATGTTCAGAATACACTCGTCAATAATGCCTTCATAAGATGGGGCAATGAGGAGATCAAAAAGAAATATTTACCGATACTATCCAATGAGAAAGTGGGGGCTTACGCTCTGTCCGAACCTGCCTCAGGCAGCGATGCTTTTGCACTTAAATGCCGTGCCCGGAAAGATGGCGATGATTATATTTTGAATGGAACCAAATTGTGGATTACAAACGGTAATGAAGCGGATATTTTTATCGTATTCGCCAATATCAATCCCGAAGCCGGTTATAAAGGAATCACAGCCTTCATCGTTGAGCGTGACTTTGATGGTTTCTCGGTTGGTAAGAAAGAAGACAAACTTGGAATACGTGCCAGCTCAACCACCGAGTTGATACTGGAAGACTGCCGGGTTCCCGCAGGAAACATCCTCGGTGAAGTCGGTAAAGGCTATAAGGTAGCCATAGAAACCCTCAATGAAGGTCGAATTGGTATTGGTGCCCAGATGATTGGAATTGCACAAGGAGCATTTGATGCGACTGTCGCTTATATCCAGGAAAGAAAACAATTCGGCAAGTCTATCTCCGATTTCCAGGGTGTTCAGTTTCAGATCGCAAAAATGGCTATTAAAATCGAAACAGCCCGTTTACTTGTTTATAACGCTGCTCGTTTAAAAATGGCCGGTCAACCCTTTTTGAAAGAAGCGGCTATGGCAAAATTTCATGCTTCCGAAGTAGCCGAAGAAGTATCATCAATGGCCGTTGATCTTTACGGTGGTTACGGTTATACCAAAGAATATCCTGTCGAAAAATTCTGGCGGGATTCTAAAATTGGCAAGATTTATGAAGGGACATCTAATATGCAACTTCAAACCATTGCCAAAATGATCTTATCAGACAAATAGATAAGATCTTCTTTTAAACCTGACTTGTATTTATGAAGCGTAGTTTTAGCCGGCTGCGCTTTTTTTTATTCCTGTCAAATCAAGCCATAAATGGTACAAATAATTACAAAATGTAAATTATTTTTAAATTTCCGGGAATTATAATCAGTATTGTTCAGTTATGGCATATGCAGAGAGGGTAACATCTGTTGATTATCTTCAGATAAAATATATAAATTCAAACCCTTATTGAGCGCGGAATTTAATATTCCCTAAAAAAATATGCGAGTTGTATGGAGTCTGAACAGTTAGAATTGTTACGTAAATGTTGCAAAGATGAATCATCCTATGGAACTGCTAAAAAGTTGTTCATGGAGCTTTTATCAAAATGGAAAAAGGCTGAAAAAAATCTTTCCTTGCTTGAAGCAGCAATACGAAATGACTACGATTCTATCCTGATTACAGAACTGGATCTCGAAGAACCCGGCCCAAAAATCGTTTACGTGAATGATGGATTTACAAAACTGACAGGCTACACCAAAGATGAAGTAATTGGTAAAACTCCACGTATCTTACAGGGCCCCAAAACGGAACGGGCGACATTAGACAAGTTAAAAAAAGCGCTTAGAGAAGGTAAATCATTTTTCGGTCAGGCCATTAACTATCGAAAAGACGGTACTGAATTTGTTAACCAGTGGGATATTCACCCTCTCTATAATCAAAAAGGGGAAATAACACACTGGGTATCCTATCAACATGATATCACAGATCGTAAAAGAGCCGAGTTTTCTTTTAATGAAACACGTGCTGAATTTGACTCACTCGCCGAATTTTCTAAAAGAACACTGGTCGATTTTGACAAAGAAGGTAACATCATAGGGGCTAATAAATCATTCCGGAATCTCACAGGATATGACAAAGGGGAACTGGAGCATAAAAAAATCTGGGAGATTATCGATGATAAACATGAGGAAAAGTTTAAAAACGGGCTAACAGAACTCAATGGAAAAGATTTTTCCGTTACCTTTCTGCGAAAAAATAATGTACCGGTTGAAACTAAAGTACACGCTAAACTTTTTGAGCTTAAAGACGGTGTCATTATCCGTGCGGTCATAGATAATATCAGCCTTCAAAAAAGAGTACTCAAAGCCCTGGAAAAAAGAAATTTTGATTTCTCCCGCCTGGTGGAAAACAAAAGTGACTTCACCTACGGATTGGATATTTCCGACCCCGATAACTTACATTTTGCCTGGCTCTCCGAAGGATTTAGAACATTAACCGGACTCAATCCTAATCAATTTATCACAAAAGGAGGTTGGGAAAAACTTATTCATCCGGATGATTTTAAAAAAGTAAAAAAACATATTAATAAAGTCTTATCCGGAGCCACATCCACAGAGGAATACCGATTGGTTATAGCTGATGATAAGACTGTAAATGTACTCGATTACGCGAAACCCGATAAAGATCCTGTTACCGGTGATATATCTCTTATAACCGGCTCTATCCTTGACCTTTCTAAACAAAAAGCATCTATTCGCGGGGATATGCTATAAGTAAGATTTACGTTTCGAATAGTAATTGTTTAGTGATATGATTGACGACAGCCATTTGAGTTTGTTCACTATTACATTCTTCACATATCACAGCCTGTAAGACATCCCCCTACACAAGTTGATTGTTTTAGCTTGCAGTATATATCCTGCATAGCCCTCATTTTATTACTATAGATAACAACAACTTATAATTTTACAGGATTACTGCTTAGCAGATCTTTTTTTGTTTAGACGGAATATTATTAAGTAATTTTTAAGCGGTCTGTTGCATCAAGGGAAGACGTATTTAGCAAAGGGGTATCTAAATATTCATCAGAGTAATACAATCATTATCTCCAATAAATAACAATTCGATGAAATGACCTATGGATCCAATTCTTCGGATAATACATGTGAGCAAAACCTACATACAAGGGGAAGTCATCACTCCGGTCCTTGAAGGTGTAAATTTAGATGTATTCCCCGGTGATTATATTGCATTAATGGGTCCGTCGGGTTCCGGTAAATCAACCCTGTTGAATATCATATCCGGACTGGATTCACCGACTTCGGGCGATGTAATCATGAATAGTGAATCCATAGTTGGATTGAATGAAACACGTTTGTCACGATGGAGG
Source organism: Balneolales bacterium (assembly GCA_035267045.1). Lineage (GTDB taxonomy): Bacteria > Bacteroidota > Rhodothermia > Balneolales > DATFMH01 > DATFMH01. Next base: position 19,955 of record DATFMH010000053.1, on the reverse strand, counting down.
CATGAAAATATCGGTTTCATCTTTCAATCGTATCACCTTATGCCTGTTTTATCCGCATTTGAGAATGTAGAGCTTCCGCTCCTTTTATTTGAGATGCCGAGAAAAGAACGAAGAGAACGTGTTGAAGCAGCCATGTCTATCGTCGGACTCGATGATCGCATCGATTATTTTCCGCGACAGCTTTCGGGAGGCCAGCAACAGCGGGTCTGTATTGCCAGGGCTATTATTACCGACCCCACCATTATCATAGGTGATGAACCCACGGGTAACCTCGATTACCGGTCTACCGATGATGTACTCGAACTTTTCGATATACTCAATGGCGAATTGGGCAAAACCATTATCATGGTTACCCACGACCCTCATGCCGCAAAACATGCTAAAACCATTGAAAAATTGGAAAAAGGACGGCTCCTGAACTCGGAGGAAAAAGCTCTGGATAACACCAGTGACCCCCATTTATTGACCTGACGGTATCTTATGAAATGGTTTCATGTCATATTAAAAAATTTATTCAGGAACCGACGTCGTACGATTCTTACGATGGCTGCTGTAGCACTCGCGCTTTTTATCTTTACCATGCTTCAAACGATTATGACAGCACTCGATATCAGTGTGGCCAAAGGGCCGGGAGAAACAAGAGTTGCCGTCATCGAAAAATACGGGGGGCCGCGTACTCAACTTCCTATAAGTTACTGGCGCCGCCTGGTACGATTCGATCACGTCATTTCAGCCACTCCGATGGGCTACACCGTTACAAGCGTGGGATGGGGAGACGAATATTATGTCGCACTCCTGGTGGACCCCGAAACCTATCGTGAAGTATTCCCGACGGCATCCAGAATGGTAACCGGTGAACAATATCAGCAGTTTGAAAAAGTCAGAAATGGGGTACTCGTTGGCCTGGAAATTATGAGAAAATACGATTGGAACGTCGGAGATATCGTCAAACTAAAATCATTGCAACACAAAACGACCATGGAATTGCAAATATGTGGCGTGCTCATAAGCAATGATCGTGAAAACCAGCAATTTGAGACACAGATGCTGGTTAACTGGAATTATTACGAAGGACTAATTGACAATCCCGGTAAAGTCAATATCTTTTGGCTCCGCCTCGACGGACCCGGCAATACCCTTTCGGTAATCAACAACCTCGTCAATTATTACAGTGCCGGTCCTTATGAAGTAAGTGTTGAGACAGAAAGCTCCATGCTCAATCGCCTGACTTCGTACACTGCCACCATACAATTAATCATACGTGTTATTTCAACCGTTGTACTCTTCACCATATTAATGGTAACAGTGAACACTATTGCTTTATCAACCCGTGAACGTCGTAAAGAAATAGCCGTGATGAAAGCAATCGGATTCACTCCAAACACCGTATTATGGATGATCGTTATAGAAGCCGTTTTAATTTCAATTATCGCCGGTCTAATCGGTACGATGGGAGCTTACTTTCTCTTTAATACCAAAGGGCTGACGATTTCATTAGGGCTGACTTTCGATTTTCTTGTTCGTCCCTCAATAGTTGCAGCAGGCATATTAATATCCATAGCCATTGGAGCTATCAGTGGTTTTATTCCGGCCTATAATGCCTCAAAAATAAATGTAATCAAAGCCCTGCACAATTTATGAAGATACCACTTATATATATTGTCCGGAGCCTGTTTCAGCGAAAATCATCGACATTGATAACCATCATATCGTTCACTCTTGTGGTTCTCGCTCTTATTTCACTTCTGGCTATGATCGAAGGCGTCAATAAGACTCTCATTTCATCCGGGGCGCCCGACCGCATGTTTATCATCAATAAAAACGCCACTAATGAAAATCAAAGCCGCCTGTCTCAGTTGGACATTCAGATTATTGGCACTTACAACCAAATAAAATTGGACGACAACGCATATCCGGTTATGTCGAATGAAACGGTAAAAACAAGTTATGTTGAAAATGAGGCCGGTGTTCGATTTCAAACAAATTTCCGGGGAGTGGATCTCAATAATGCATTGAAGGTCCATTACCAGTTAATGTTGGTCCAGGGTCGTTTCTTCAGACCTGAATCGAGAGATGAAGTTATTGTAGGTAAAGAAGTATTCAGTGCTTTGAATGCCGATTTAGGTGATCAAATCACTACACCTGTCGGGAAATTTACAATCATCGGAGTCTTTGAGGATAACGGTTCGCCTTTTGAGTCGGAAGTGTGGACGAACGTGACCAATCTCGGACTGATCTTCGATCGGCCGGAAGTTACAAGTATATGGGCGTTGATTAAAGATCCGGACTTGATGAGTTCATTTGTGGATCAATTGAATCACCAGAAAATGCTTAATGTATATGCAACTTCCGAACAGGACTATTTTAAACAAGGCACCACGGCTGCACAGGGCTTTCAGATTCTCACCTGGTTCATCGCCGTAGTAATGTCTGTAGGTGCCATTTTTAGTGCCATGAATACCATGTATGCATCCATAGCCGATCGCGCAGATGAATTGGCCATAATGCGTGCCCTTGGGTTCAGATCACGGTCGGTTCGTTTAGCCACGTTAATAGAATCCCTGATCATGGCTTTGAGCGGTGGAATCCTGGCATCCCTTATCGCCCTGTTATTTCAGGGGATCACATTTCGAACACCGCTAACCGGGCTGGGTTATGTCACCTTCGAAGTAACCCTGACACCTGAGCTAATCATTACCGGGATTTTATTTTCAATTTTCATGGGAATCATGGGAGGATGGTTACCATCAAGACGTGCTACTCATTTATCCATTATTGAAGCGTTAAATAGCTGATGAGGTATAGAATGAAGTTATTAAAATATATAATTGTGTTAGTGTTATTTAGTTCTTCCCTTATCACTCAGCCGATTATGGCTCAGGATCAACATCCGTTAACACTTCAGGAGGTTATTCAACTGGCCTTAAAGAATAACTCACTTATCAAACAGAGCAATTTTGGTGTGGAGGCGGCTGAATTTCAAATTGCAGAGCAACAGTCCGGATTTTATCCAAACGTGCTGATCCGCTCAAGTGTCAGCCATGCTAACGAGGCTCCGCGCATCCCCATAGAATTTAAGAGCGATACCGTCCTGGCGCGTCAGGGAACCGAAAACACGTTCACCGCCCGTGTTGAATTAAATCAGATGATCTATGATTTCGGCAAGACAACACACAGTGTTAAAGCAGCTCGTTATGGTGCAAGCGCACAGAAATATAGTTACCGTCAGCAAATTAATGATGTCACTGTAGAAGTTAAGCAACAGTTTTACCGATCGCTGGCTTATCAAAAAATGGACAGCATATACCGTTCTATTATTCCACTTAGCGAAACCCTTCAAAAAATAAACGAAGAAAAATTAAAAAACGGGGTGGCTTTATCACCCGAGGTACTGCGTTCTCAGGCAGATCTGCAGAACGCTATCGTTCAAATGACTTCAGCTAAGAATGAATTAAATAAAAGTTATGACCGGTTATTGATGTTGACGGGCATACCAACATCTGAAATCCGAACGACAGGTAATCTACCGGTCATACAATCAACTCCAAACTTCAATCAGCTTTATGGCCATCTGTATAATATCGCATTACAGAACAGAGAGGATATACGTCAGACAACGTTTCTTGCTAAACAACAACAGGAAATCGCCAGGGCGTATTCAGCCCAAAACTATCCATCTCTGATGTTACAAAGCGATTTCTCTTATTTTGGCCCGGACGCATTCGGATATTATTCAAGCCTCAGCAGCAGGGGATTGAAAAATTATAATTGGAGAGTCGGTATCGGGTTTACCTTTAACTTATTTGACGGGTCACGTATGAAATCACAGAAAATGCGGGCACTTGTCCTGCAGCGACAATACGAGGAGGGAACAGATCAACAGCGCCTTCAAATTGGTACAGAAATAAAAACGCTGCTCAATGAACTGGAAAATCTTCAACTATTGATTAAAAGTAATCAGGTTGTATTAAAACAAGCAAGAGCCAATCTCAAGGTGGTTGAGGTCTCGTATCAAAATGGGGCTATTCCACAAATAGATTACATTCAAGCGCAAATTCCAGTTGCCAATGCCTTGGCTAACCTTGAAAAAAGCAAGTTTGAGATGCTTCATACATTGATGTTACTGGAAGGCACAGTGGGTACTGATTTACACGATACTATTCATTATTAAATAATAAAACACTCATGGATACAAATCGACCGGATAATAAATCCACGCTGGAAATGACGACGAAAGAGATGACCCCAAACTCTAAACGTCTCCACAAACTGGCAAATAAACTGGTGCGTGATCGTGGTAAAACCGGCCGTAAACGTAAAAGAAAAAAGCTGATCATATGGGGATCACTATTGCTGGCAGTAATCATAGGTGTTGTCATATGGCAAATTTTAAAACCAACTCCTGTTGAAGTCGCATTTGTATCATATCAGCGCATGGGCCCTACATCCAATCCCGTAATGCGTTTAAGCGGTTACGTTACCTATCCGCGTATATCAACCATTGGAACTACGGCACGAACACCCGTTATACGATTGAATTTTAAAGTGGGTGACCAGGTTAAACAGGGTGATATCCTGGCTCTTTTTGACGATTCCCGGTTACAAGCTCAACTACAGGCACAGGAGATTTCAATTCGGGATTTGCAGGAAACTCTGGCCCGTACACAAAATTTATATAATGCCGGTGCCGCTTCAGATGCGGAACTTCAAAGTATACGGACAAAACTGGCATCAGCACGAGCCGAAACCAATCTAATCCGAAAAGAGTTAGCACAGACGATCGTCAGAGCTCCGTTTGGCGGGCTAATCATAGATAAGCTCGTTGAAGTGGGTGAAATACCTACGGGCGGAATATGCCGGTTGGCGGATAATTCCATGACATTGGTATCCGTTGATATCGGACAGGAAGACATCGCCCTGATCAATGAAAATCAGCCGGCTGTCGTAATACTCGATTCTTATCCGGAAACCGAATATGCCGCTACGCTATATCAGGTATTACCCACTGCCAACCAGGCGAAAAATACTATTCAAGCTAATATCCGTGTATTAAAGCCCGATCAGCGTTTTATCCCGCAGATGAGTACCAAAGTATTCATCACAAATGAGAAACAAGATAAAAATCAACAGGTCCGGGCTGTATTAGCTGTCAATAAATCAGTTTTTATACAAAAGGATAAGAATTATTATGTTTGGCAGGTTAAACGGGGGCAAGCCTATGAACGGGAAGTTAAAGTGGGTGACACATTACAGAACAGCATTCAAATTAAATCGGGACTGAAAGCCGATGACCGTGTCATTATGGAGCCGGAAAAATATAAGTTATACCAGGGAATACATGTGGAAATAAAATAAAATGGATAACATTACTTTTTCGTTCAAAAATTAGATCGTCATACCATTATTGATCACCAAACACTTTCTTAGATCTTCCATTTTATGTCGAGTTCATTTTTTGAATTCGAATAATTAAACTCGACCTCCCCATCATAAGATTTGTGAAGAGTCTGCCCGATTTTTCTGGCAAGCTCAAAGCCGGTTGTTGTGATAACCGTCCGATCACTTTTATCTGCTATAGACATGATACGTTCCATGGGTTGCTCTTTATTTACCCTGTGTTCAATTCCCGTTATTAATTGAAGTAGTTCATCCCGGTGATTTTTATAATAGGATCCCCTTATTTCAATCACACCCGCAGGCTGATCATCTTCATAGCGTTGACATGCCGGACAAACAACTTCTTCGGCTTTTTCAGGTATTTCTCCCCACGACCATTGTCCATTTTGATAAACAGCATGGCAAAGTTTACATACTGTCGGTTCGGAAAAATGCCTGTCTTTGAAAGGGTTTCGTATCTTTTTTCGACTATTTATGATTTTCTTTCCCTCTGTTGATGCTTCATATATCCTTATTTATATATAAAACATAAATATATTAATAACAACGTATTATAAAGATATACACTTATCTTATATAATGCCGTCTATTCAAATATTATAATAATATAGTGGATGTTTGCAGGATATTGTAAGGGAAAATCCATATCGATAAATGGGATGCAACGATACCGTAAACACGGTGATCAACAAGTTATTGATTGCAATAACATCGATCACATAACCCATGAAATGGAGATCAGTTTATATAGTAATATCAACCCGATGCATTAACGGATATCGATCAACCAGTGTTTTAGGTGTGAGGACGGGAAGGGCTCTTTCCGCGACATCCAATACCTGTATAAAGATACTATGCATGAGCATCATAGCAGGCGCTTGTTGATTCACGATATACGAAAATAAACTAACCGGATGATAGGGCACATCCCCTTCTCCATCATGATTCAAATCATAACCTTTATAGGAAGTCCAATAGTTATGGTTGAATTCATTTTCATTATTCTGTCCACTTGTTACAACATCGAATGTATTCTCAATAAAATTATTATAAATGAAATCATTCTTCGAAGAATTAGACATGATCTTCACCGCCCATCCATTCCTGATAAAATTGTTATGCTCCAATCTTATCCTGTTTGATCCTTCCGAATAAACGGCTGTGCTGTTCTGATAAAATCGGTTATCCTCTACAATTCCGTCATTCAACTCTTTAAGTAACAATCCATCGTTGCTTGGCCCCCAATTGTGCTCAAAAATATTATGTTTTACAGTAATATGTTTCGAATACATCACCACTCCACCGGCCCCATTGTACTTAAAATCATTATACGAATAAGAACAGCTGTCAGAGAACATCAGGTGCAAACCGTACCGGATATTTTTTTCACTGAGATTGTGAGTGATTATCGTGTTTTTAACGAACTCGAAATATATGCCATCCCTGTTGGCCCTTGTATAATTATGCGTGATGGAGATATGATCACAATTCCATAAATGAATCCCCCCGCCAGAGGCTGTTTCTCCTTTTCCATTCCCGATCACCGAGTTATCCGACACTATACAATACTTCGACTTAGCCAGGTAAATCCCAAAAAAATTATTTCGCAATTTATTATGACTGATATTACAATCACGTACATTATTGAGCTTGATCGCCGCGTTGTCATGCACATAACTGATACCCGCATTGCGGAATGTCAGGTTTTCGATCGTCACACTGTCCGCCGTTATCAGCATTATCTGATATTTCCCCATTCCATCAATGATGGCACCTGGTTTACCGGTTATTGTAACCTGCTTGTCAACCGTAATCTGAGGTCCTGTATAAAGCCCTTCAGTTACTATAATATGATCCCCGTCGTGAGCCACAGCGAGAGCCCGTGTTATCGTTGAAACGGAACTGTTTTTTCTAACGATGATATCTTTGGCTAAAACCGGTTTTATCATAAAAAACCAGGCAACCGTGAATAGCATTATAGTACGAATGTATCTCATTTTGTGAATCATTTAAGCTCAAAAAAACCTTAAGATATACAGGATAAATGATCCCTCCCTATAACTTTGAGAGGGATCGTTAAGTAAGCGTATATGAGGTATTCAGTCTTTGAGATTTATAAATTTTTACTAAACTAACGTCATTATTTTTCATTGTGAAAATACCCGTATCAACTAACTACCCTATATTTTGGAGAGTTGTACTTTTCTTTATAAAATACATAACCCCCGATTACGAGAGCCAGGCCTATGGCCAAAGCACCGATGTACGGTATAGATGTGGCTCTGATATTCAGGAGTTGTTTAGTCCCCAAAAGTGGGGGTTGATACGACATTCCCGGTATTTTAATAGCGGCATTAGGATTCAAATTATGGCCATAATTATATTCCCATTTATAAAAATCGACCAGGCCTGCCCCAGCCATACCAACAAATAACATCAACCACCCCATCAATAACGAACGTTTACCGATCAGGGACGTTGTTATTCCCATCACGAACAGGAGTATGATGAGATAGGGCATTATTTTCAACTCCGGAATAACATTAGGTGTTATGGCTTTCATCCCTATATAATGATTCAAATCATTTATAGTTTGAATGTTATGAGGATGAAGGCTCTGAACATTATTGATCCAGATATTTAAGCCAAGCCCTTCGGGATATTGTGGTGCCTGTAAACGTATTTGCCATAATGGAAATACAAATACAGCCAGCAACATTACGGAAGCAATAGTAATTAATATCCTATGCTTTTTTGTCATTTTACTTACCTCTTTTTTGTCTAAAAGAGAGGGCGCCAAAGCCCTCTCTTCTTGTTTCTACTTCAGGTCTTTATTGGTTCCGTAAACAATTTTCACATTAGAATTGGCGGGTGATACGCGGATGTACCCCTGCATTTCCTGGTGAAGAGCAGAACAGAAATCGGTGCAATAGAAAGGAAACACACCCACTTGCCGCGGTTCCCATTTAACCGACCTTGTTTCACCGGGCATAATAAGCATACCTGCATTACGCATACCCATAAGTGCAAAGCCATGGGGTATATCCCATTCCTGCTCTATATTGGTTACGTGGATATATACTGTGTCTCCCATTTTAATACCTTCGATGTTATCCGGCATGAAATGGCTGCGTATAGCTGTCATATATATATCAACCCGATGACCATTTCTAACTACCTTGGCATCTTTCTCTTTACGGGTGACATACGGATTATGATTATCTTCCAGCTTAAAATATTTAACCTGGCCGGTATCAATGACACTGGCCGGTATTTCCTGGGCGTAGTGCGGTTCACCTTCAACCGGGAAATCGAGTAACAGTTTTAGTTTATTACCACTGATATCGAATAATTGTTCACCGGCAAACATTTCCGGTCCGGTTGGCAGATAACGATCTTTGGTTATTTTATTCAGGGCCAGTAAATAATGTCCCCATGGTTTACGTGAATCACCGCCGGGAATGCTCAAATGGCCCGGTGAGTAATAAGTGGCATGACGATCGACCACTTTACCCGTTTTGATATTCCACTTGACGATCTCAGATGAAATAAAAGCCGTTGCATAAGCATATCCTTTGCCATCGAAATCGTTGTGCAATGGACCCAGGCCCACATTTTTGACTTCATGTGCCGTTACATCTTTATAATTAAGAATGGGAATACCACTTATACTTCCGGTTGTATCATTTTTTTGAATGGCGGTTTCCATTTTTGCAAATGACTGGACCGGTATTACAGTAGATAATTTCCCCCCTTCAGCAATAAATTCCCCGCTTGGAGTCACATTAATACCATGTGGAGATTTAGGTGCCGGCATGAAAAACATTAAGCCCTTCAAGTCGGATGGTTTCAAAACACGAACTTTATGAAGCACTTCTGTTTTGGCAACATCCGTTTTGGGATCTACCAGGTTGTGATCATAAGTTGCATTAACGATCTGGCCCTTACCCTCATGGGCTATCTCAGCCACTTTTTTCCAATTAATAGCCAGTACAAAATCTTTATCTTTCTGCGATGCGTTGATCTCCAGCATGGTGTGTGCTTCTTCACTGTTATAATCGGTAAAAAACACCCAATCTTTCGATGGCCCAAGGCCAAACCGGCCCAAATCGTAATCGAAAGGAGGAACCATGATCTGGAAATCCAGTTTCATCTCCCCGTTATGAGGATTCACTTTCACAAATGAAGCCGTGGATTTAAAATTTTTCTTATAGGACGCTATTGGTACATCCCGGCCATTTCCCAAAGGTTTCGACATCGGGATACTGAATCTTGTTATGGCTGTCAGATACTCCGTATTTGAAGAAGTAAACGGCGAGGCATGATTACCGGCCGTATTTGGCAGTTCCAGTATTTCATCGGTACGGAATGTTTTTAGATTAACACGGGCGATGCGTGGTGTATTATTATCATTGACAAACAGCCAACGACCGTCATCTATTCCATTTGTTTTGGAAAATTCAGGGTGATGCGTGTCGCCCCAGGGAATGAAACCATGTGATGTATTGAACAATGCCTTCGTTTCCTCAGTATAACCATAACCATCTGTCGGATCCTGCGAAAACACCGGGATAGTATAAAGATGACGCCCGGATGGCAAGCCATATACAGATATATTACCTGTCCAGCCACCCGACAGAAAACTGTAGAAAGTGTCGTGCTTTCCGGGTGGAACATATACCTGTTCCGCGGCATTATCATTTCCAATTTTACTTTTATTCGATGAACAGCCGCTAAACATTAATGCAGTGACAGCTATAGCTATCCCACCGACAAATATGTTCCTTATTTGTTGCTGAAATGACATAAATTTACCTCCATTGATAATTTTTTAGTCAAACTCTGATGTTATTAGTGAGTTCTATTTTTGGGTATTTGGATTAACTGATCTAAAATATTCGACAATTGCCCGGGCCTGATCTTTTGTTACGTGCATATTTGCCATAGGGGTAGCAAACTTCTCAAGCAATTTATGAGCAACGGGATGTTTTTGGATCATCCCTTCCGGATTCATCATCATATTCATTATGTATGTTGGGGTTCTACGGCTGGTGACTTCCTTCAGATCCGGTCCCACATAACGCTGGCCGATCTTATGACAACTGGAGCACTTATTTTCAAATAAATCCTCACCTTTGGAAACGAGCTTCTGATCGAGCGGACCCACCTTAACCTCTTGTGTAATTGGTCCTATTCCATTTTTTAACTGAAAGGACGTCAGTCCATCGCTGGCTTTCTGTACATTCTCAGATTGTGATTCCTGGTTTCCAGCTTCGGATTTACTGGATGAAGACGAACAGCCCCATCCAAGAAGTGTCATGAATAAGAGAGTGATTATTATATTTTTTTGCATATCTTATTGATTTTATAATATAGGAATTAAGAGTATTTTATCTTAAATAAAGATAAAAAAATTAGCTTTTAAAAATGGTATGAAAACCGGGAAATATATCAGAGTTCAACCATCTTGTCGATTCTGCCTCAAGGGCTAAATCTTTTAGATTGGTATTCTCGCACATTCCCGTAACAGCTTCGCGATTTTCTACCCACTTATTATGTAAAGGACATGGTTTTTCATTACCACAACCTGGCAGGCCAAGGACACAACTCGTAAAGATATCGTCGCCATCGATAGCAACTATAATTTCATGCAAGTTGATATCTTTTGCCGGCCGGGCAAGTGATACTCCTCCATTGGCACCACGCATTGATACGATTATTTTAGCGCGTGTCAGTGACTGTAAGATCTTAGTCAGAAAATGAAAAGAAATCTTAAGCTCATTACTGATCTCCCTAATAGATATAAAGTCTCTATCCGGGTCAGATGCCATATAGAGAACTGCCCATATTCCATATTTACAACTCTGTGATAGCATATCTTGACAAACTATTTAAGACAATCATGTCTTAAATGTACATAAATAAATACTGCTTGTAAACCCTTTATATGATTTTTTTTATGAATATGTAAGCCGGCTATCTATAAGGATATAATCCTTCCCTAAATTTTATTGAAGGATCATTTTTTGGTTTATATCCTATAGTATCAGGTATTCACTTTCTTATTAAGTAATTTTTCCAAAACGGGCTTCAAAATATCTTTTGTCAACATACCCGGTTGATATCCTTTAACATATCCATCCCTGCCTATGACAAATGTGGTAGGTACGTATTTGAAGGGGCCATATTCTTTGCTCACAATTCCATTGTCAACCATTACCGGATAATTCATATGATGTTTTTTGGCAAATGGCTTAACAACCGATTCCCCTTTCTTGTCTACTGAAACACCAACAATAAGAAGGCCTTTACTTCCCAATTCTTTTTGGAGCTCAACGAAATCAGGAATTTCACGACGGCACGGAGGACACCATGTAGCCCAAACATTAAGCACAATAACTTTTCCGAAATGATCGGACAGATGGAATTTTTGTCCATTGACCCTGGTCAATGTGAAGTCCGGAGCTTTTATACCTTTGGAAGTGTCCTGTGTACTTTGAGTATTATCCGAAGCTGTTCTTTCGGGTGTCACTGCTGTCTGTTCATTTGCCTTACTATTCGTATCGGTCGCCGTATTTTTGGGGTTTTCATGATTACATGCGCTGAACGAGATCATCAAAACTACCACTATAACCGGTAATTTGATCAATGATTTGAATGATAAATGCATCGTATTATAAAAGTAACTTATTAATTTAATATGTAATGATAATCATTTTTATCCTTACATATTGCGTTCATGGCTATTCATTGCCTCACATATTGATAACAAGTCAATAGCATGATACAGCCGTTTTTTTTAATAGAATAGATTATAGGATAGACACGAATATTTACCTGCAATATTATAGATGTATCCTACATCTATATACTATATAAATATACGGTAATTCAATGTAAATATCTTAACTTTTATATGAATGGAACCGGGAAGGAGGGATGATTTTAGTACTCGTATTGCTCAACAAATTCTCTTATAGCATTACTTACAATCCCGGAATAACACTGGTTTGTAATATCCGCCAATTGTTTGAGCCGGTGTACCAGATCAAGCTCGATATAATAACTTACGATCTTCTTTTCTTTCTTTTCATCGGTTTCATTGGCTGAAATAGAAGAATTATCAGTAACATGTCTGACATGTTTATCATGGCCACCGCCTATAAATCGTAAAGACTCAGCAGGCGTTGCTTCGAGTTGCAGTGGATCATATCTAAAACCTTTTCTATCTGGCATACCTTAGTACCCGTTTCTTATCTCTTTGGATAATTCCATGTAATCAAGAGCGCCATAGCAACTCTCATCATATTCGAAAATCGTTTTATGATAGCTCGGAGCTTCCGCAAGGGCTACATTATCTCTTACGACCGTGGTAAAAACTTTTGTATCAAAATAATCTTTAATATGGCTTAGCACTTCCCGGTTCAATGTTTTCCGTTTGTCATAAAGCGTGCAGATTATACCTGAAATCTGGATATTTTCATTTAAACGATCTTTAACGACATTGATAACGTCCATTAATTTGGCAAGGCCATGTAATGCCAGGTACTCCGTCTGAAGAACAATATAGATTTCATCTACAGCTGTAAAAGCGTTCAATGTTAACAAACCGAGATTAGGGGGACAATCAATCAGTACATAATCATAACCGTCAATTTTACTGATAATCCGTTTAAGTAAATTTTCCCGTGCCGGCTCATTGGCCAATTCCAGGTCTGCTCCGGAAAGCTCTATGGAGGAAGGCAAAATATCAAATCCATCATGATTTATTATTACTTCATCCACAGGTATATCGCCCTTTAATAAATTATATACCGATTTATCCAGGCGCTGGGAATGACTTCGAAGAGAATAGGTCAGGTTGGCCTGCGGATCCAGGTCGATCATCAACACTTTTTTCCCCAGCCGGGATAAGGCGGCGCCTACATTTATCACCGAAGTCGTTTTTCCGACACCACCTTTCTGATTTGCAAAAGCTATTTTTCTCATACGACTTATTAATCTATTTTTTATTTGTAACAATGAAACTAAAAGAGATACTAAATGCTGACACTTACCAGGAAATCATTTATGAAGTGCTCATCTTTTATTTAACACTCTACATTAATAGAGTGATATGTGGCCTTTTTGTTACAGAAACGGGAAAAGTAGTTGATAATTAGAAGTCGACAAAGGAATGAGTCACATTGGCTATTGTCAAGTGAAAATAATCTTATATCAGGGGGTATTGTAAATGGATGCAAAGTTTCCAACTGTGCATTACATGACCGAGCCTCGCAATGAAACAATGGATTGTTATTATTCAGTCATCCGCTTTCTTTAATCCGTTTATAACCCGTCATGTTCTATATAAATAACGTGAGGTTCGTTTAAGCTTATAAGCTATCTACTTAATAAAAGTAGCTGTTAAATTATATCATTCTATGACCATCGACCACAGACGACAGAAAAAATGCTCTGATATTAAGTAACCATTATTTATTCTGAAAAACCGTATAATCAACGTGAGTTCGGTATCTGAATCATGCTTTATGCATCAAAACAGCTCTGTGTCGTCGATGGTCACTCGTCCGTCGTCAAGATATGTTATATTTTCACAGGTCGTATTCTCAATGTAATTATTACAACGCTGCGAATCTTATCAAACCTCACGTTAAATAGGTGGCTAAAAATTGATATGAGTCTATTAGGCTTTAGAGACAGGCAGTAATATTCTAACCGTTGTTCCTTTGTTTTCCATACTATCTATATTGATGTCACCATCATTTTGCACAATCATTTGTTTACATAATACAAGTCCGAGGCCGGTACCTTTCTCATTTTTCGTCCCCTTAGTGGATTCGATATTTTTTACAGAAAACAGTTGTTCAAGTTTACTTTCCGGGATTCCCACTCCATTATCACATACTGTCAATTCTGCAAAACTGCCATTTGAAGTTGCTTCGATGTCGATCTGCCCGCCTTCGTTGGTATATTTAATACTGTTGGAAAGTATATTTCTGATCACGGATTGAATCATATTACTATCGGCATAAGCAGGTATCTGATCGTCCAGACGGGTATTGATCTCTATTGACTTTTCAAGTGCATTCGTTTTTGACAAATTAACACTGTTTTGTACAATTTCCGTCAGATCAATATTCTCGGGTTTCGGTTCGATTTTACCCATTTCCAGGCGGGCCCATTCAAGCAGATTATTCAGTAATTGCTGCATTTCATCCGCAGCTTCGTATAAAAGACTTATAAACTCTTTTATTTGCGCCTGATCCAAATCATCATAATCCTCTTTCATGATTTCAGCCAGGTTAAGAAAAGCCATCATCGGATTTCTTAAATCATGAGAGATCAGTGAAAGGAATGTATTCTTATGATCATTTAACCGGGTTAATTCCTCATTCTTTTTTTCAAGCTGATCTTTCGATTTCTTTAACTCAAGATGAGTTTTAACCCGCGCCATTAACTCGGCAGCTTTATAGGGTTTGGTGATGTAATCGGAAGCACCAACTTCAAATCCTTTAACGATATCCCCTGTTTCCGTTTTTCCGGTCAGCAAAATTATGGGAATATCTTTCGTGAGGGGATCTTCTTTCAGGCGTTTACAAACTTCATAACCATCCATAACCGGCATCATTACATCCAGCAAGATTAGATCCGGCAATATGTTTTCAACCGTTTTCAGAGCCTGCTTACCATCCTGTGCGACGGCAATTTCATAATCTTCTTTTCGTAACGTTGATCCCAGAACCTGTATATTCCTGGATACATCATCTACAATCAATATGAGTGGTTTATCCATCTTTTTAAGCATTCCCTTTACCTTATATCTTGTTCAAGAGGACCTGTTGAAGGTATGATTTTAATGATCATCCAACAACAAATTCTTAACTTCGTGAACCTTATCAGGATATTCCTTTAGATATTTCGACAAATTTTCGATGTCAAAGTTATCAGCCGAGTTTTTTAACTGGTTCACATAACCGGTAAATAAGTTGGTTTTATATTTAGTATTTATATCAGACAACCTGTCCGCGAATGTCTGTACATTGCTGATGACCAGACTCTCATTCAGTTGTTCCCATTCTTGCATGATCTCATCTTCCAAAAGAGCGATTAATGCATCTTTATCCTGAATCATCGCTTCCGGAATATTTATCTCTTCGGATTTATCTCTTGTTCCTTTTTTCTGTATTTCGGATAAACTGTCCGATACCTTTTCATATGAAAGGTATTTCGTGAGTTCTTCAACCAATTCCGTTTTCTTAATAGGTTTCTCAAGAAAACCGTCAAAAATACCTTTGTTAATTATCGTATTTTTTGATTGTATGACCGATGCTGTTAGTGCTATAATAGGAATTTTAGAGGTGGATGGATCTGATTTTAGTATCCGCGTTGCTTCCTCACCACCCATAACCGGCATTTTCAAGTCCATTAATACAACAGCCGGTCGATATTTACGGACCAGGTCCACGGCTTCCTGTCCGTTTTCAGCCTCGATGGTGTGTAAACCTGTAGTTTTTAAATACTCACTAATTAAGGCATTATTTAACATTACGTCATCCACAATTAAGACATCCGCCTTATTAAATGTGATATTTACCGATTCATAATTCTCTTTATCCAGTTCATCTGCCATAGCAGCAATCGTCAGATCCGGTAAATGAATGATGAATGTACTACCTTTTCCAACTTCACTTTCCAAACCCAGCTTGCCGCCCATCTTTTCAATCAAACGGCGTGAGATGGTTAAACCCAAACCCGTTCCGCCATACTTGCGGTTGCTTTGCCCGCTTTGTTGATGAAATGACTTAAATATTTGTTCCTGTTGATCTTTAGGAATACCTATTCCCGTATCTGTAACTTTTACGAGAATCGATGCATTACCAACCTCTTCGTCTTTTGTCTCACATTCAACTTTGATTGAAATTTGTCCCTCATCCGTAAATTTTATAGCGTTTCCAATAAGATTGATTAAAACCTGGCGAACCCTGATTTCATCAAGCAGTAATCCATGGGGAACGACAGGGTCCACATCAAATTTAAAACCTAATCCTTTGGATTCCATCTTAAGAGAAAAAATATTTGTGATCTCTTTCAACAGCCGATTGAAGTTAACCACATTATATTCCAGCTTCAGATGTCCGGCTTCAATTTTTGACAGGTCAAGAATATCGTTAATCAGGTTTAATAAATTCTTGCCACTCGAATTAATAGCTTCAAGATATTGCTGCTTTTGTGGATCTTTTTCCATCTCAGTAAGGATATCCGTAAAACCTAATACGGCATTCATCGGAGTACGAATTTCGTGACTCACATTTGCCAAAAATTCCGATTTGGCCCTGTTAGCGTCCTCTGCCATTTCTTTGGCTTCTTTTAGTCGTATCTCAGCCAATTTCTTACGGGTGATATCCTGTAAGGTTCCTTCCATGATTTCCTCACCAACGCTATTTTTTAAGTAGCGGACACTGATTGAGATCCATATTTTTGTTTTATCTTTTCTGAATAATTGAGTCTGAAAATTCTTTACTTCTTTTTCTTTTTCAAGGATTGATAACAGGCGTTTTCTGTCACTTACATCAACATAAACTTCCCTTCCCAGGTTTTGAACAGTGTTGAGAAGTTCATCCGGAGATGCATAGCCCAGAATTTGGGCCATAGATGGATTTGCCGCCAGAAGACGCCCGTCTTTAGCGCTTTGATAGATCCCCTCAACAGCATTTTCGAATAGATCCCGGTATTGCTTTTCGCTATCACGAAGAGCCATTTCCGTTTTTTTCTGCGAGGTAATATCTTCAACCAGGCCAATGGCATATGGGTCCGAACCATCTTCATCCCTGATAACAGAAACACTGAGCCTTCCCCATATCAAATCACCGTTTTTCTTTACATATCGCTTTTCAATCTGGTACATTTCCCGTTCCCCTTCCATCAATTCAAAATATAACTTAAGATCTTTATTCAGATCAGGCGGGTACGTTACCTCTGCAATTTTATGTTTTTTCAATTCCATTGCATCGTAACCGAGCATATATTCAAGCGCAGGATTACAACGTATGATGGTCCCATTTTTATTGACAAGTGCTATACCAACTGCGGCGTTTTCAAAAACACTTCTGAACCGCTGTTCACTTTCCTTAAGTGCATTCTGGGCCTTTTTCTTGAAAGTGATATCCCTGTTCACGGCTATATATTGATAGGGCTTATGATCTTGATCCAAAAATGGAATAATGGTGGTATCAACCCAGTAATATTTTCCATTTTGTGATTTATTACGAATTTCCCCCTTCCATACCTTACCCTTACTTATCGTATGCCACATCTCCTTAAAAAAGGAATCGGGATGATAACCGGAATTGATCAATTCATACCCATTACCAATTAATTCATCTCTTGAATAGCCTGATATTTCGCAAAACTTATCATTTGCATAAATAAAATGGCCATCCCGATCGGTTATCTCCACTTTTGCAGATTCATCCAGGGCTCGTTTGTAATCGGATAATTCGTTGAGGGTTTTATCCAGGTTAGATTTCGTATTACGCCGTTCTATAAGTGCTCCAACCCACTTCCCAAGTAATTGTACGTATTCCTTTTCATGATCGGAAAATGGATCTTCGCGTTTTTCACCGGATGAGAAATTTAAAGTACCATAGATCTCTTCATCAACGATTATCGGAATACCGATATAACTATTCAGATGAAATTTCTTATAACAGGGATGCCGGGCATAAATGGAACTCTCAACATCGGGAATAGCTATGAGCTTGTTTTCTTCATAGGTCAAGTCACAGTAGGTTTCACCTAATCTGAAAATATCATCTTGCTTTACATTAAAACGCGGGTCCCTGCTTACCGCATGTTCAACATGATATTTATTACCATCAATACGGCTTATGATACCAAGTGACAGATCCAGGAACGAAACAACATGCTTCAATGCTTTATGAAGTTGTTCATCTAAACTGAGGTCGGCTGCAGAAAAAATTTCATTCAGCGTACGTAATCCGGAAACATAATGAGCAACCTGGTTTTCCGATCTCATTCTCAATGTGATATCCTGAACAGCCCCCCTAATCCTGACAATCTCTCCTTTTTTTATTTCACATGTACCCAAAACCATCAGCCAAACTGATTTTTGACCCGGTGTGACGATGTGCAGTACTACATCAAATCGTTCTCCATCTACATTGAGCTTCCTGAATGCCCTAATCAACTTGAATCTGTCACGTTCCGATAAAAGTTCCAGTATTTCACCAGGCGCATAATTCTTTTGGTCTTTAATCCCGAGAATATCAACTGATTTTATTGTCAGATTTACAGTATTCTTCTCCGGATTATATTCCCAGCCTCCTAATCTGGTTAACCCTGCTATTTTCTGAACCAAATTTTTAAGATTTTCCAGTTCAGCCAATTTTGAGATACAATGCAACTCAGTCATGACCATATCCGATAAATCCGTTAAATTTTTTATGTCATCCTTATCCCAGGTATACGGATTCTTATGACCAACACACAATGCACCGATCTTTTGATCATCTCTGGTATGTAAAGGAATCTTTGCAAAAGACTTTAATGACGACCGGCTACCAGCAATTGATTCCGGCAGCGTTATGTTATCCGTATTTTCAATATCCGAAAGAAAAAGTGAATCATCATCGGTATTTACTGCCCGGCATAACTCCAAAATATCTGCTTTAACCTTCGATTTCTTGTCCCGTGTTTTAATGGAATCCTTAACAATCAAATCATCAATCGGTGATAGATAAATACCTGCTATGTCCGCTTCAAAGATACGCCTGACCAGTCCGCTAATACGTTTGAAAGCACGAATGCTGTCAGAAACAGAAATAAAATTTTTTATTTCCATCTTCTTACCGGAAGATAAAAAAGGAGACAACATACCCAACGAGATATATTCTCCGGCTTTATGTAAAGCAAACTTGCCCAAGTTAAAATTTTTAGAATTCATTTTTTTAAGCAACGACTCTAAATGAGTTGAAATGTTGCCATTTCGATCGTCAGCATCCATCATAAATGTTTACCCAAATGGGATTTAAGGTGCAAAGTATTTCCTGACGAGATTCACCCTATCATGATATGATCATAAGCAGAATTATAATAAATACATACGTTTATAATATTGTTTATAAACATATATCCAGGAAAATTACCGACAAAAAATACTATTATTTGAATTAAATGAGCATTACTATATTATATACCGATTAACATGTTATTATATTAAAAACTATTGATAGATATTAAAACGGAATTGAAGTACAAAAAAATAAAACTTTCAAATTCCTTTATAGAAATAAATATATTATCTATAAGCAGCTTGTATTATGTCAGATAACAAAGTACCACTGATTCTGTTAGTTGAAGACAATCCCGGTATTGCTAAATTAATTACGTTTAAATTGGATCAGAATAAATATCGTGTGGAACACCGCGACAATGGCAAAGAGGGGTGGGAAGCCGCACGTAACCTGCATCCCGACCTGGTAGTTTTGGATGTGATGTTACCCGGCATATCCGGCTTTGAAATATTGAGAAAAATT
>DATFMH010000052.1:0-11068 GCA_035267045.1 Balneolales bacterium | reverse complement strand
TGCCCGGGAACGTTCGATATGAATTGGATTATCATCCCACTCTTTGGCTTTTTCGTCGAAATTATTCAAGTCGTAACTCCATTTAATAATTATGGATGATCATTTTTATTCGTTTTTAAATATAAGCTTAACAAGATGGCAAAATTATAAATAACAATGCAGATTTAGAATTGTCCAATATCTTCACAGTTAAACCGTTAATTATTCATATTTAGTAACACGATTTATATCAATTTATTGTTAAAGGTCCCTTCATGTCTACCCGTTTTTTTTGCATAGAACTTAGATTAATTAAGGTTTCATGTTAGATCTAAGCCTGGGTAAATATGAAAAAGCAGTTAAATCACCTTCATTTGGGATATAGAAATTGTAATATTTTAAGATTGGGTAAAATCCCGGGTTTTGCAAAGCCTTCTTAAAGTCAAGAAACGAAATGTAACTGTATCATAATAGCAACATTTCTATAATAAATATATGAGATAGATAATTTATTTCATGGTTCAACTGTGATTCATTTTTAAGATATCGGGAAGTTGAAACAATTATGTTACGGATTGATTTAATGTATGGTAATTAGATAAAAAAGCGCTTTTTAATGGCATTATTGAAATATGTATGGACGTATTTAATGATAATCCATGATAGTAATATGATTATTTATTATACTTATTTTATGCATGTTAATATGTATTAAATAAAATATAATATGGTGTGATTATAAGATGATTGTGATTTGATTATTGAACGTTAAACAATCTTCCCAATATAGCAATATGCCTGAAGCTGCTGGCTTTGTTTTATTCATAGTTGTGAGACCGGAAATGGTATATGTTACTTATTGTACATAATACTTCCGGGTAAGAAATATTTATCGGGGCCAATAATAAAAATGTTAGAATAGGAATAACGATTATATGCAATAAGAGAGAGAATGATATATGATATGATTCTGATTTGGTTCCTATGTTTCCGAGTAAGGGGTTTGAATATTTTTTAAAAAATGTGTTACGCCAACTATGTAACAATAAAACATACATATAGGATTATAAGTATATATTATTTTAATTGTTCTGTAGGTATATGGTTATAAGATTATTCAGTAGGTAAATTCTTAGATAAATAGATATACTAACAAAATATGTAACCATAAATATGTCTTAATATATGTAGTGGTAACAGTGTAAAAATTATTCCGATAATATGATTTTATCATAAAAAAATACATTAATTAATCAATCCATCATCTCGTAAAAAATATATAAGTGCCATCATAGATGTTAAAAAGCGCTTCCAATAAAAAATCGAGTTAAAATTTGTTTAAAACATGATTTTTTGATCATTATTGATTATAATTTTGTATTGATTGCGGAAGGAAAAGTTACCAATTATTACGAAGGAGCAGTATCCAATGAAGCACATCTCATGTGAATTATCTAAGGGACTATACAATCCAAAACATGAACACTCTAATTGTGGTGTCGGGGTTGTTGTAAATTTAAATGGTAACCCTACACATCAATTGATTGAAGATGGTTTCCATATCCTGGAAAACCTGGATCATCGTGGGGCGCGTGGTGCCGAGGAAAAAACAGGTGACGGTGCCGGGATGATGCTTCAGAAACCTCATGATTTTTTCAAAGCTATTATACCTGAATTGGGTGATTATGATAGTTACGGGGTAGGGCAGGTATTTTTCCCGCGGGAAACAAAGAAGCAAAATGCCTTGAAAGAGGTAATGCATGAAGCTGCCAGGAAAGAAAAATTCAATATCATCTGCTGGAGAAAAGTACCCACAGATAATACCGGTTTGGGAAAAACGGCATTACAGACGGAACCGGTTGTATTTCAGTTTTTTGTTGAACCAATAAAACCCGTTGATCCGGAAGAACTGGATACAAAACTATATGTATTACGCCGTTTAATGGAGAAAGCTGTAAGGCAACGTGCTTTATGGAGTGGTGACTTGTTTTATATATGTTCCCTCGACAGGCGTAAAATTGTTTATAAAGGGCTTCTGACCTGTGCCCAGCTGCGAAGCTATTATCCTGAATTATCAAATTCGATGGTTAAAACGAGTTTGATAATGGTTCATTCACGTTTTTCGACTAATACACTTGGTTCATGGGATCTTGCTCATCCATATCGTGTGATTGTTCATAATGGTGAAATTAATACACTTCAGGGAAATATTAACTGGATGAAAACACGGGAACCGCATTTAGCATCAGAGAAGTTTGGAGAAGATATAGTAAAGATAAAACCGATAACGCCCGATGTGGAAATCAGTGATAGTGCCGGTTTCGATCATGTTCTCGAATTGTTACATGAAGGTGGGCGTGATTTACCTCATGCGTTACGTATGATGGTTCCGGAAGCATGGAACAAAGATCCGTTCATGCATCCTCTCAGAAAATCATTTTATGATTATCACTCAACATTGATGGAACCATGGGACGGTCCCGCACTCGTAGCAGCCAGCGATGGGTACAGAGTTGCAGCCATTCTTGATAGAAACGGCCTCCGGCCGTGCAGGTATTTAATCACCGACGAAGGGAAATTGGTGATGGCCAGTGAGGATGGTGTTCTGAATATTCCCAATGAGAATATTGTAAAAAAAGGCCGTTTAAAGCCGGGTCAATTATTTATGGCTGATACAAAAGAAGGCCGGATTATCCCTGAAGAAGAAATATTTGATGAGCTCGTTGATGAAAGATATCAGAAATGGTTAGATGATAACAGGGTTCGCCTCCCAGATTTGATGGCTAAAAATGATATCAGATTAACAGATAATTTCGATTTCGATAATATTGATAAATATCAACAGGCGTTCGGATTTACCCTGGAGTATCTCAACCGTTTTATTAAACCCATGATAGAGGATGCCAAAGATCCAAAAGGGGCAATGGGTGATGATACTCCGCTTCCCGTGTTTTCACAGCAGGAAAAACCACTCTTTAGCTTTTTTAAACAGGAATTTGCACAGGTATCGAATCCACCTCTTGATTATATACGGGAAGATTTAGTCACTTCGCTTGAAAGCCATATTGGTAGTAAACATAACCTCCTATCGGAGTCACCAGAACATTGTCGTCAGTTGTACCTGCAATCTCCTATTCTAACGGACGAGGAAATGGAAATCATCCGGGATATTGATGATAATGGTATTCGATCCTGTATCATAGACACCACTTACCCGGCTGGACGAAAACTGCGCAGGGCTATTGAATTGATGCGTGAGCGGGCTGAAGAAGCTATTTTAAACGGTTGTGAGATATTGATTTTATCCGATCGCTCAATTAGTAATAAAAGGATGGCCGTTCCCTCTTTACTCGTGGTCGGTGCGCTCCATCATCATTTGATACGGAAGAACCTGAGAACACAAGTAGCCCTGGTTGTTGAATCGGGTGAGGCTACACTGGTTCATCATTTTTGTACGCTTCTTGGATATGGTGCGGATGCCGTAAATCCATGGTTAGCTTACCGTACTATTACAAAGATGCTGCGTGAGGGTTTTACGAGCGTAACGCGTAAAGATGCTTATCTCAACTATCGTAAAGCGATAGAAGGTGGTATCCTTAAAGTGATGTCCAAAATGGGTATTTCAACGCTTGAGAGTTATAAAGGAGCTCAAATTTTTGAGACAATCGGATTGAATAATGATTTGGTACAGGAGTATTTTGCAGGAACAACAGCCAGTCTGTCCGGTATCGGTTTACATCAGATTGAGAATGGGATTATCAAGCGTCACGAACGCGCTTATAATAGTAAGGTAGCCGGGACTTTGCCCTTAAAGTCAGGGGGAGAGTATTACTGGCGCCGTGACGGTGAAGAACACGAATGGAATCCAATCACAATAGGCAAGTTGCAATACGCTGTCAAAGGCGACGATTATAACGTTTACAAAGAGTTTGCACAAGCCATAAATGAACAAAGTGAACATCAATTTACCATACGTGGCATCCTCGATTTCAAAAATGGCAAGTCAATCCCAATAGAAGAAGTAGAACCTGAAGAATCGATCATGAAACGATTCTCAACCGGTTCGATGTCATTTGGCTCTTTAAGTAAAGAAACGCATGAAACATTGGCCGTTGCTATGAACCGGATCGGTGGAAAATCAGGAACCGGCGAAGGCGGTGAGGAAGTTGAACGTTTCGGAACGGATAGGGAATGTTCTATGAAACAGGTGGCAAGTGGTCGTTTTGGCGTGACCAGTGAATACCTTGCCAGTGCCAAACAAATAGAAATAAAAATGGCCCAGGGAGCTAAGCCCGGAGAGGGTGGCGAATTACCCGGTGGAAAAGTAGGGGACATTATTGCCAAAGTACGGTATACGATTCCCGGAATTGGGCTGATATCACCACCGCCACATCACGATATCTATTCTATTGAGGATCTTGCTCAATTGATTCATGATCTGAAATGCGCAAATCCTGATGCTGAAATTCACGTAAAGCTTGTTTCGAAATCTGGTGTCGGTACGATTGCGGCCGGTGTAGCCAAAGCACGGGCCGATGCCGTTTTAATTAGCGGAGATTCAGGTGGTACAGGTGCGGCCGTAAAAACGTCAATAAAGTCGGCCGGTTCACAATGGGAATTAGGTTTGGCTGAGGCTAACCAGGTATTACTTGCCACTAATTTGCGTTCAAGAATACGGGTCCGTACAGATGGCGGTTTAAAAACAGGTAGAGATGTCGTGGTTGCAGCTCTTTTGGGGGCGGAAGAATATGGCTTTGGAACGGCTCCATTGGTTACTTTGGGATGTATCATGTTACGTAAGTGCCATTGTAATACCTGTTCGGTAGGTATTGCCACTCAGGATCCGGAGTTACGTAAACGTTTTGCCGGAAAACCGGAGTATATCATCAATTATATGAAGTTTATAGCACGCGAAGTACGTGAATTAATGGCTGATATGGGATTCCGTTCAATGGATGAAATGATAGGAAGGGTTGAAATGCTTCGCCCGAAAGAATTGAAAAAAACAAAAGCGCCCGAATTCGATCTTTCTCCACTGTTGTATCGTCAACCATCCGACGACGACCATATTAAAACCAGGGAACAGAACCATAAACTTTATCGTAAAATCGATCATAAAATTATTGATCAGGTTATGCCCGCGCTTGAGGATAATAAGACGATCAGTCTTGATGTGAAAATTTCTAATCGCGACCGGACATTCGGTACATTATTGAGTTCAGCCGTTACGAAGAAACATGGCATGAGAGCACTGAATGATGATATGGTCACCCTAAACTGTTCCGGGATAGCCGGACAAAGTTTCGGGGCATTTCTGGCAAAGGGCCTTTCATTGCATCTGCAAGGATCGGCAAACGATTATGTGGGCAAGGGCCTGTCCGGTGGCAAAATTATTGTGAAAAAACCGAAAGAAAGCACCTATGAGGCTTCGGATAATATTATCATCGGTAACGTGGCTTTATATGGAGCAACGGCTGGTGAGACCTACTTCAATGGGCAAGCCGGTGAGCGTTTTGCCGTTCGAAATTCCGGAGCAATGACTGTAGTAGAAGGTATTGGTGATCATGGCTGCGAATATATGACCGGTGGAGTTGTAGTGATTTTGGGCAGTACAGGTAAAAATTTTGGTGCCGGTATGAGTGGCGGTGAAGCATACATCTTCGATGAGGATAAGGATTTCGAGGCGAAGATGAATAAACAGCAGATTCATCTGGAATCATTTGAAGAGGACAGAGATCTGAAAATCGTTCATCGTTTATTGGAAAATCATTATCAATACACTAATAGCGCTAAAGCCCGGCGTATTTTAGATAACTGGGAAGAAAGTGTTCGCCATTTTGTAAAAGTAATGCCGGATGCCTATGCACGGGTTCTCAGTGAGAATCTTGAAAAAGGGATTGATATCAGGCAAGAACTTCCAGGTAAACCTAAACAAAGTATAGTAGCATGAGTAGTGAGAATCATCCAGGCGGATATTTAGAGTATAATCGTAAACCTATAGGTAAACGTCCTGCGGATAAAAGAACATCAGATTATGAAGAGATCTGGAAACCGGAATGGGACGAAGAGCATCTGCAGCAACAAGGCAAAAGATGTATGGATTGTGGTGTTCCCACTTGCATGGGGGGCTGCCCAATCGGTAATATAATTCCGGATTGGAATGATCTTGTAAATCTGGGGGATTGGAAATCGGCTTTAAGCCGTCTACATGCTACTAATAATTTTCCTGAATTCACAGGATATATCTGCCCCGCACCGTGTGAGAATGCTTGCGTTCTATCAATTAATGATGATCCGGTGGCCATAAAAAGCATCGAACGGGCCATCGTCGATAAAGGTTGGGAAATGGGTTGGATTAAGCCGGAGCCACCCGAAGAACGTACCGGATTTGATGTTGCTATAATTGGCAGCGGACCTGCCGGGCTTGCAGCTGCTCAACAATTAAACCGTTGCGGTCATAAAGTTACGATATTTGAAAGGGATGATACACCGGGCGGATTGATGACATATGGAATACCTGATTTCAAATTTGCCAAGAAACAGGTAAAAAGACGTATTAAACAACTTTCTGAAGAAGGTATATTTTTTATGACAAATACTGAGGTTGGAGACAATATACCTTTCGAGCGTATTTATGATGATTTTGATGCAGTATTATTGGCAATTGGTGCTCTTAAACAACGAGACGTCTCATTACCCGGCCGTGATCTCAATGGAGTTCATTATGCAATGGAATATCTTGTTAATGCCAATCGTCGGCAGGCAGGCAAAGAAGTTAATAAGATAATAGATGCTAAAGATAAAAATGTGATTGTTTTGGGTGGTGGTGATACAGGTGCCGATTGTGTGGCCACTGCACACAGACAGGGTGCTAAACAGGTCGTACAAATTAGTATTAACCCCCAAAAGCCTTTAAAAAGGAAGTTAGATAACCCGTGGCCGGAACAACCACTCGTATATAAGAAAACGTATGCTATTGAAGAGGGTGGCGAACAGGAATTCGGTGTCAATACCATAGAATTTGTTGATGATGACAAAGATGACAGGGTAAATTATCTTGCAGCAGAACGTGTGGAATGGACCTATGATGAAAACGGAAAAAGAACAGACAAAAAAGTCCTGGATCCTGATCTTAAAATAGATGCCGACCTGGTCCTGATCGCTATCGGTTTTGAAGGGGCTGAAAGTAACGTTTTTGAAAAATTTGGCCTGGATGCAGAGTTTGGTACATTCAAGGTTAATGATAAGATGATGACCAATATTCCCGGTGTCTTTGCAGCCGGTGATGCCCGCCGCGGACAGTCACTCGTCGTATGGGCTATTGGCGAAGGACGAGACGCCGCTCGTCATATTGATAAATATTTAATGAACTCCAGTAGATTACCTGCCAGCTTGCAAACTGTCAATCCTCCGATAGAGAAATAAAAAAACAAATTTAAAAGTTATTCTATTGGTTCGAGTTGAACGGTAAAATGGCGGAGTACATTCGATTGTGAAACGACACGGTAGCCGGTTAGTTGATCACGCTGCTCAAAAACCGATAATATTACTTCCGAGAGGTAATCAACATGGCTCTGCGTATAAACACGACGAGGAAAGGCCAACCGGACAAGTTCCAGGGCAGCGGGTTTTTCTGTTCCATCGGGTTGCATACCGAACATAATACTTCCGATTTCAACTCCACGTACACCACCTAACAGGTATAGGGCATTATTCAAAGACCAAGCCGGGTATTCCAGGGGGGGAATATGCGGTAACATTTCTTTAGCATCGATATAAATGGCATGTCCTCCTGTAGGTTGAACTATCGGGACGCCGGCTTCGGTTAATTTATCGCCCAGATATGATATAGTGCGTATACGATACCGGAGATATTTTTCATCCAACGCTTCATATAATCCAAGGGCAATGGCTTCCATATCATATCCGGCCATTCCACCGTAAGTTGGAAATCCTTCTGTCAAAATCTCAAGACTTCTGCATTGTTTAGCTAATTCCGGATCATCAACGGCAAGAAAACCGCCAATGTTGGTCATACCGTCTTTTTTTGCACTCATGGTGCAACCGTCAGCATAATCGAACATTTGACGTGCGATCTCTATAGGTGATTTATCAGCATAACCCTCTTCACGCATTTTAATGAACCATGCATTTTCTGCAAAACGGCAGGCATCCAGAAAGAAAGGGATGTCATATTCATGTGCAAGTTCGGAAGTTTTCTTAATATTTTCAATGCTCACCGGTTGTCCACCTCCGGAATTATTGGTAACGGTCATCATGACCACAGGTATGCGTTCCGGTCCTGTTTCTTCAATAGTTGCTTTCAGGGCATCCAGATCCATGTTTCCCTTAAAAGGATGTTTTAACCCCGGGTTGCGTCCTTCGGGAATGACAAGGTCACGTGCTTCTGCACCGGCATGTTCCACATGAGCGCGTGTTGTGTCAAAATGGGTATTACTTGGTATGACGTCACCAGGTTTGGCTATGGTGGTAAATAAAATATTTTCCGCAGCCCGGCCCTGGTGAGTCGGAATAACATTAGCGTATCCGGTAATATCCTGTATAGCATGTTCAAATTTATAATATGATGATGATCCCGCGTAAGATTCATCGCTGGCTATCATAGCCGACCATTGATCTTTAGACATAGCCCCTGTGCCGCTGTCAGTAAGTAAATCAATTTGGACATCATCTGCTTTCAATAAAAATGGATTATAGCCGGCATCCTTTAATAATTGTTGGCGTTCTTCCATGGAAGTGAAGTGCATGGCTTCGATAGAACGGATACGAAATGGTTCGATAATGGTATTTGTTTGAAATGGTTTTAAGTGCATGATCTCTCTGACTATATACGGCTAATAATTTCAGTTATTCAATGAATGTTAATTAAGATAAACAAATCTTAAATATTGGCAAAAGATTGCAATGCTTTAAATATGCAGGAGTGTTATGAGTGTTTAGCCGTAGTCAATAACGCATAACTTAACGAAAAAGATCTATTTGCCAGGTAGGGTTCATAAACCCTTTTCCAATTAAAAAACGGTTACTAAGTTAAGGGTGATTATGCTTATCCATATCATTTAAGACTTGATTATCTTAAATCTTGAATATAAGTTACCTTCAACTACAAATAAAATTTTTAGGATAATTGTAACTCATTGTCTAACAATTAATTAATATTTATTCTGTGAGTTGGAATCCGGTACTGAAAGACTGATATAAACTAATTTTTCACTTTGGGGAATTATAGTATCGGTTGTCGGTATCGGACTATTTTAAGAGATGAAATTATTAGTTCATTATACTACCCATTCGAGCTTGAATATTATTGCAGATAATATCCGTATCAGCCCCCATGCCTATCCACCTGAGAGTAAATGAAAAGAGATACTATCAGAATTCAAAACTATTAAAGAATTACAAAAAAAATAATCAGGTCAAACTATGAGTAATCAAAACAAAAAACGTTCATGGGCCGAACCATATAAAATAAAAATGGTGGAACCGGTCCGCATAATTTCAAGAGAAGCAAGAGAAAAAGCCATTAAAGAGGCTGGATATAATACTTTTCTACTCAGGTCACGAGATGTTTATATCGACTTGTTAACCGACAGTGGTACATCTGCCATGAGTGATCGTCAGTGGGCAGGTATGATGATGGGTGACGAAGCTTACGCAGGTAGTGAAAATTTCTATCATCTTGAGGAAGCCGTCAAGAAATTTTATGGATATAATTATCTGGTACCGACCCATCAGGGAAGAGGTGCGGAGCATATTATTTCACAGATCATGATCAAAAAGGGCGATTTTATTCCCGGCAATATGTATTTCACAACAACCAAACTGCATCAGGAGTTGGCCGGTGGAACATTTGTGGATGTCATCATCGATGAAGCTCATGATCCTGAAAATGAATACCCGTTTAAAGCAGACGTAAACCTGGATAAACTTGAAGATTTAATCAAGGAAAAAGGTGCTGACCGGATTCCGTATGTGTCGATAGCCACATCGGTAAATATGGCCGGCGGTCAGCCTATTTCGTTGAAGAATCTTAAGGAATTACGTGAGTTGACCAATAAATATGGTATTCCCATCATTCATGATATGACAAGAGTTGCCGAAAATGCTTATTTCATTAAGAAACGGGAACCGGGATACCAAAATAAATCGATACATGATATAGTGTATGAGATCTGCTCTCTGACCGATGGAGCAACGATGAGCGCCAAGAAGGATGCTCTTGTTAATATCGGTGGATTCCTGGCATTGAATGATCCGGAATTATTCGATAAAGCCAGAAATATGGTGGTTATATACGAGGGTTTGCATACGTATGGAGGCATGGCCGGCCGCGATATGGAAGCACTCGCAATTGGTATTTCCGAATCGGTTCATGAAGATCATATCAGAGCCCGGGTTGGACAGGTAGAATATCTCGGACAAAAACTGATTGATGCAGGAGTACCGATCGTACGGCCGGTTGGCGGTCATGGTGTATTCCTGGATGCTAAAAAATTCTTACCACATCTGAGTCAGGATAAAATGCCGGCACAAACACTGGCCGCTGAGATATATGTTGATTCGGGGGTAAGAAGTATGGAGCGAGGTATTGTTTCGGCCGGACGTAATAAGAAAACGGGTGATCATAATTTCCCTAAGCTGGAGTTGGTGCGATTAACCATACCGAGGCGGGTTTATACACAAGCCCATATGGATGTAGTCGCTGAGTCCATTGAAGAAGTGTACAGTTACCGTGATAAGATAACCGGTCTTAAATTTGAATATGAGCCTGCATATCTTCGTTTCTTTCAATCCAGGTTCCAAAAATTATAGACCTTCAATTTGATTTAAATGATTGAGTCACGGTTCCAATAAAAGGGGCCGTGATTTTTTTTCAGAATGATACGCGGGTGACACAGATTCCCCGGATTTTCACGGATAAAAAATTTTCAAAAAGCTTCACCAAACATCAGGTAAAAACCGGTTGTATGTTGTCCAATACCAAAATCGAGCCTCAAATTATTCGTATCCCGGGGATTCATATCAAAACGAAGTCCGATACCTGAAGCCCATTTCGTATTACTTACGG